>JBEVLC010000294.1:0-3108 GCA_040509415.1 Baekduia sp.
TGCTTGCGCTGCTGGCCGGGCTCTGCATCGCGCCGACGCTCACGGCGGGCAATCAGATCGCCGGCGACGTTGCGCCATCCGGTGCCGAGACCGAGGCCTACACCTGGCCGATCACCGCGCTCGTGGTTGGTCTGGCGATCGGCAACTGGGCCGCCGGCGCGATCGTCGAGGCCGCCGACTGGCAGGCCGCGTTCCTAGTCGCGGCCGCCGGCGCGGTGCTGAGCGCGGTGCTCGCGGCCGCGCGCTGGCGGACCTTGCAGCCCGACCCGCGCTACGAAGCCGTCTTGTAGCGCCCGCCGCCCTTGGCCCACTCGTGCAGGTGCTCGACGCGGCAGAAGGCGTCGCCGATGCGGTGCTGACCGCGATGGCGCACGACGAGCACGCGCTCGACCCCGAGCGCGTCGCCGCACAACGCGCAGCGACCGAGCGCGTCGTCGGGATCGCCCGACGGCACGATCCGGCCAGACTGCCACGCAGTGCCCTGGATGATCCACGGCACGATGTGCTCCAGGCGGCAGAAGACCGCCTTGTGGCCCTCCTCGGGCTCGGCGACGCGGAAGCCGTCGTCGTCGGGAACCTCCGTGCCACACCAGGTGCAGTGCTCGGGCATCGCTGGCACCGAGAGTAGCCGCGCGCGAGGTGGTCCGCGCAACTGGCTACCTTGCAGTCCGTGGCCACCGAACCGCTGACGATCACCATCCTCGAGGGCGACGAGACCGGACAGGAGCTGCTCGACCAAGCGCTCCGGGTGCTGGACCCCGAGGTCGTCGAGCTCCCGATCGAGCTTGACCGCTACGACCTCTCGCTCGCCAAGCGCCGGGAGACCGGCAACCAGGTCGTCGAGGACGCCGCCACCGCGATGCGCGCGTCGGGACTCGGGATCAAGGCCGCGACGATCACGCCCGAGGGCAAGGACGACGTCGGCTCGCCCAATCGCATCGTGCGCGAGGGCGTCAACGGCAAGGTCATCATCCGCACCGGCCGGCGCATCCCGGGGATCAACCCGGTCGCCGGCGTCTACCTTCCGATCTCGGTCGTCCGCATGGCCGTCGACGACGCCTACGGCGCCAAGCAGTGGCGCGAGGGCACCGAGGGCGGCGCCGACGAGATCGCCTACCGGACCGAGAAGATCTCGCGCTCGACCTGCAGCGCGGTCGCCGAGTACGCGTTCCGGACCGCGCAGCGGCTGGGCGGCAAGGTCTACGGCGGGCCGAAGTGGACGGTCTCGCCCGTCTACGAGGGCATGCTCAAGGAGGAGATGGACGCCGCCGCCGAGCGCCATCCCGACGTCTGGTACCAGCCGGTGCTGATCGACGCGACCTACGCCGGACTCATCTCGGGCGCCGCGGACTCGCCCCTGGTCATCCCCGCGCTCAACCGCGACGGCGACTGCCTGTCGGACCTGGTGATGCCGATGTTCGGCTCGATCGCCGGCGCCGAGTCGGTGCTGCTCGCCTTCGACGACGACTTCAAGACGACCGTCGCGATGGCCGAGGCGCCCCACGGGACCGCCCCGGCGCTTCAAGGCAAGGACATCGCGAACCCGATGGCGATGATCCTGGCCTGCGGCGCGGTGCTCAACTACGCCGCCGAGAAGGGCCACGCCGGCGCCGAGCGGGCTTCGCGCGCGATCTACGAGGCCGTCCTGGAGTCGACCGCGCGCGGCGTGCGCACCCATGACCTCGGCGGCTCGGCGGGAACCACCGAGTTCACCGACGACGTCATCGGGCGCGTGCGCACGAAGATGGACGTCTGGTCCTCGCTGGGCTCGACCGCGTAGTGAACCGCTGACAGGACGGCAGGAATGCGTGCGGGCCAATCCCGCCGTGCGTAGCCTGCCGCCATGGTCGCCGATCGCGCAGTATCCGTCGAAGACGACGACTGGGACCAGCACTGAGATCAACACGCAGGTGCTGCCGAGGAGAACCCCCGCCCAGCTGTACCGCCGACGCATCGCCCTGAAGCTGTTGGAGGGCGCCGGCTCACCGCAGCATGTCCTGGATATCGGCAGCGGGCTCGGTGACTTCCTGGCCAATGGCCGCTGAGCGCTGGCCGCAGGCCGAGCTGCTCGGCCTAGAGCCAAGTGAGGTCGGCGTGCGCCGCTCGCTGGCCAAGGTGCCGCATGCCCGCTTCATCGCCGACGACATCATGGCCGACGCCGACGTGCCGGCCGACCTCGAGAACTGGGCGACGCACGCCGTCTGCTCGGAGGTCCTGGAGCACGTCGATGACGACGTCGGGCTGCTCGTCGCCGCCCGGCGGCTGATGACGCCCGGATGCCGTCTGGTCATCACGGTTCCGGGCGGGCGCATGTCGGCCTTCGACCGCCACATCGGGCATCGGCGTCACTACACGCCCGCCTCGCTGGCCTCCGTGCTAAGCCGCGCCGGATACCGAGTCGAGGACACCGCCGGCGCCGGCTTCCCGTTCTTCAACCTCTATCGGCGCGTGGTCATCGCGCGCGGTGAGCGCCTTGTCGAAGACGTGAGCTCGGGCGACGGGTCGCCTGGTCCGCTCGCGCGCGCGGCGATGTTCGGCTTCCGGCCGCTCTTTCGCCTCAACGCCACGCGATCCCCGTGGGGCACCCAGATCATCGGCGTCGCGCAGACCCCGGTCGCTTAGGGCGCGATGCAAGATCGCGTGCAGGATCGGCGCCGAACTTTCCCGCTGTAGAGCCAAATTTCGCGCAAAGAGCGAGGCGAACACCTGTTCTGCCGACGTCCGTCCGATGGACGTTCTAGCCTTGCGAACACATGTTCTCCCCAACCGCAGATCCCCGGCCGGCCAAGCGCTCCCTGCGCGAGACCGTCCGGCGTGCCGCCGACCTGGTCGTCGCCTTCGCCACGCTCGCAGATGAGCTGCCGCCGCGCAACCACGTCGACGACCTCGCGGAGGCCCATCCTCACCGCCGTCCGCTCCGCGCGCCTTCGCGCTCGGGCCGTCCCGGCGGGGTGCCTTCGCGAGCGCACTCCTGCACGACGCCAGTGGCTCCGCGCCTGCAGCGTCGCAGCAGGACCTCAAGCGTGCGGTGACTCCTCAGCAGCATCGGCGCCCAGCTGGGAGGCGGGCGCCGGGGAACATGAACAAAGCGAGCGGGCCGCCATCAGG
>JBEVLC010000295.1:0-7468 GCA_040509415.1 Baekduia sp.
CGCCACGACGACGTCCAAGGACACGACCAAGTCCAAGTCCTCCTCCAAGAAGGACAGCTCGTCTTCGGGCAGCTCCAAGGCCACCAACAACGCGGTCAAGAGCCTCGACGGCAGTGCCGGCGGCGACTACGCCAAGAAGTCGGAGAAGCTGCCAAAGACGCTGGGGACCGGCGGCAAGGCGCCACCGGTCGACAAGAGCAAGCCGGCCGGCGGCGGCAGCGACGTCGAGAGCATCGGATAGGACGACATGAGCACGACACCCGACATCCACGCCGAGCTGCTGCGCCGGCGCGACGAGCTGGCCGAGAAGGTCGCGACCCTGCACTGGGATCTCGGCGGGTTGACCTACGAGATGGCGATCCGCGATCACTTCCGCCTCGACGTCCTCGTGCGCAAGGCGGCCGAGCTGCAGGACACCGACGCCGAGCTCGGCGAGGTCGAGCGCCTCGTCGCCGACGCGCAGGACGGCGTCGGCGGCCAGTGCCGGGCCTGCGGCGCACCGCACAGCCGCGGCGCCGCCTACTGCTGGCGCTGTGGCCAGCCGCTGATGCTCCAGGCCCAGTCCGGCGCCGCCGTCGTCCCGCCACCGGCGCCGGAGGCGACCGCCGCCAATGGCACGCCTCCGCCGGCCGCCCGCGCCCTCAGCGACCAGACCACCGTCCCGCACGACCTCTGATCAGCGCCTGACGGCTTTGACCTTCGCGGTCGGCCCGAAGGTCACCTTCAACGGCTTGTAGCCGGCCTTGGTCGCCGTGAGCGTGACGCTGACCCTCTTGCCCTTCTGCGCCTTGGTGAGCTTGAGCGACGACCTGGTCTGCCTCTTGATCGTCTTGCCGCCGGCCGACCAGCGGAAGCTGACCTTGACGCCGGTCCGGGAGAACGTCGGCACCTTGACCTTGAGCGTCTTGCCGACACGTGCGGTCCCGGTCAGCTTGCCCTTCGCCTTGACCTGCAGCGTCGGGAGCGTGGGCTTCGTCGTGGTCCCGCCCGGCTTCGTCTTGGCTCCGCCGCCGGTGCCCGGAGCCGTGCCCGGGGCGGCGCTGCCGGTGACCGGGGCGCTGTCGGCGCTCACGATGTTCGGCGGGCCGATGCCGACCGCGGTGACCCGGAACGCGACCTGGGCGCCGACATCGGCCGTGCTGACGCTGTAGGTCGTGCCGGTGGCGTTGGGCACGGGGGTCCCGTTGCGCAGCCACTGGTAGGTGAACCGGTTCTCGAGCGTCCAGGCGCCCTGGTTCCCGGTGAGCTTCTGGCCGACGACCGGTGAGCCGGAGATCGACGGTGGCGCGGTGGCCTCGCGGACCACGTCGCCTTGGGTGGTGTCGATGACGTAGAGCTTCACGGCGCCGGTGTTGTTCGTGCTCGGGTCGCGGCCGAAGAAGATGAGCTTGCTGCCGAGCACCGCGAGCGACTGGGCGGCCGGGCTGCCGCTGGTCGCGCCCGTCCCGTCGAAGCCGCCGGCGCTCAGCGCGATGGTGCCGGCGGGGCTGCCGTCGGTGCGCCAGAGCGCCTGTCCGAACGGCGTGAAGCCGCCGACGAAGTACGCGCGGTCACCGAGCACCACGGGGGTGTTCGGCCCGTACCCGTCGCCGTCGACCGTGTTGAGCAGCGCGGTCGCGGCGGCCGTGCCGTCCGATGACGCGAAGATGTCTGAGCCGCGCAGGAACCCGACGCCGCCGCGCAGGGGGAAGGGCGTGACCGTCGAGTAGCCGCCGTCCCCGGGCGAGAGGTCCTTGACCACGCGCGTGCCGGCCTCCGTGCCGTCGGTGCGCCAGAGCTCGGGACCGGTGACCGGGTCGTTGGCCGGGACGTAGTAGAGGATGTTGCCGTTGGCGACCTGTCCCGGGTCGTTGATGCTCGTGCCCGCGGTGCCGGGGACGTGCTCGTGCACGATGTGGGTGTCGGCCTTGTTGCTCGGATTGGTGACCCACAGCTCGCGGCCGTGCGTGCCGTCGTTGGCGGTGAAGTAGACCCTGTCGCTCGTCGCGACGAACGCGGACGGCCCGCTGCCGTCATTGCCCGGGTAGATGTCGGCGACCGCCTCGGTCACCGAGCCGTTGGTGCGCCACAGCTCGCTGCCCTGGCCTGGACTGACGTTGGTGTTCGAGCGCGAGTAGTAGGTCCAGCCGCCCGCCGTCGCCGCAGGCGAGAAGACGTTGTTGGCGTTGATGTCCTCGGCTCCGACCGAGATCTTCGTGAGCACGGTGCCTCCCGGAGGGAGGGCGTAGACGGCGTAGCAGCAGTTCGACGACTCGCCGAGGAGGCGGCTGATGACCAGTCGGCCGTTCGGTGCGCCGAAGATCGGGCCGATGGCCGGGACGAGCGCGCTGGTGTCCGCACGCGCCGCGCTGAGCTGGTGCACGGTCGTGGGCGCCGACGCGTCGATGGAGTAGACGGTCTCCGGGCTCTGCGTGGTCGCGTTGTAGGCGTTGAAGAAGAGCCGGTCGCCGACCACCGTCAGACGGTGCGGGTTGGAGTTCGTGCTGGGAAGGCCGGGGTAGATGTCGCTCACAAGGGCGGTGCCCTCGTTCGTGCCGTCGGTCCGCCACAGCTCGTTGCCGTGCACGTCGTCGTTGGCCACGAAGTACACGAAGCCGTTGAAGGTGGCGATCTCGTTGCCGAACTGGGTCGGGGTGTCAGGGACCACCGACTTGAAGACCTGCGTGCCGCGGACGGTCAGCTGGTCGGCAAAGGCGGTGGCTGGCGCAAGCAGCGCGACGAGCAGGGCTGCGATGAATGATCGACGCAACGACATTGATGGACCTTCCGTGGCGGTCTGGACGACCGCGACACTACCGAGATCGACCTCGGTGGCCCGGCTTCTCCTTCGGCCGCGCCGTTTTCCGGGCTACCGAGGCGCGCCGCGAACCGCGAGCGTCTGGTTGGCATAGGCCTTGTCGCCCGTGACCTCGCGGCCCGCCCACGGCGGTGGCGTCCAGGCGCGTGCGTCTTCCTCGGACGCGAACTCGACCTCCAGCGTGACGAGGCCCGCGAGCGCGCCCTCATAGACGTCGAGCTCGAAGACCACGCCGGGCGCCACCTCGCGCGTGTGACGGACCTTGACCAGGCGCCGGCCCTCGGTCAGCGGCCAGAGCCGCTCGAAGGCGCCGGCCTCCAACGTCAGCTCCTCTTCCACGCGCGACAGCCCGGGCGACGACTTCACGGTCAGCCACGCATCGTCACCCGCGCGCCGGATCCGGATCTCGGCCTCGCCGGTGATCGCCAGGTAGCCCTGCTCCAGACGTTTGGCGCTCCACGCGTCGAGATCACCCGGCAGCTCGTCCACCAGCAGCTTGCGCTCGATCTCACGCGCCATGCGACGCAGTCTCCTCCTACCGGCGCTTGCCGCGCCGCTTCAGCGAGATGCCCTCCAGCACATGGGCGACCTTCTCGCACGCGTCGACGCTCTGCTCCAGCGTCTCGAAGATGTCCTTCCAGCGGATGACGACCATCGGGTCGATCCCGTTGGCGAAGAGCGAGGCGACCGCGTCGCGGCTCAGCCGGTCGCCCTCGTTCTCCAGGCGGTGGATCTCCACGAGGTGCGGTGCGAGCTCGGCGCCCGAGCGCAGGCAGCGCAGCGCCTGGGCGACCTGCTCGCCGGCCCCGACGAGCACGTCGGCGATCAGCGTCGCCTGCTCCATCGGCGCCTCGACCGCGTAGAGCGCCAGCTCGTCGGCCGCCTGCTCGGCGTAGTCGACGATGTCGTCCAGCGTCGTCGCCAGGACGTGGCCGTCGGCCGGATCCATCGGCGGCCGGCCGTTCCCGCCGCCGTTGAGGCGGTGGATGATGTCGTGGGTGATGCGGTCGCCCTCCTGCTCGCTGAGCAGCAGGTCACGGGCCAGATCCGCGCGCTCGGGGTACTCGGCGATCAGGTCGCGAAGCAGCAGCGTCGCGCGCTGCACGTTGCGGCCCGACTCCTCGAGCAGGTCGAGGACTCCGGTGTCAGTCGAGCGAAACAGCGCCATCCCCACCTCACGTTAACCCTGTCGAGGCCCGGTCACGCAGACGTTCACAGGTCCTTCACAAGGGGTTCACCGGACGGTCACGGCATGCGGCGCGCCGCGCGGGAGCCTGCTCGCGATGGAGGCTGCGCAGACAGACGACGTGCTGTACGCGGGCGAGCTGGAGATCCGTCCCGGCGACGGGCTGGTGCTCGCGGCCGGACGTGCCCTGACCTTGTCGGTCCGGGAGTTCGGGCTGCTCGTCGCCCTGGTGCGACGCGCGGGCAGGATCGTCTCCCGGGGCGAGCTGTACACGTTGGTGTGGGGGAGCGAGCTGCGAGACGGCGATCGATCGATCGACGTCTACGTGCACAAGCTGCGCGCGAAGCTCGAGGCCGCGCTGCCGGCCTGGGCGTTCATCCACACCCATGTGGGCTTCGGCTACCGGTTTGCCCCGGAGCCTTCACACGTCTTTCACAACTCGACCACACCGCGGTAACAGGATGTGGTCGTTGCCGCGTCAGCCTGCCGCGCGACAACAAGATCAAGGAGCGCACGTGAATCCCCGAATCCCCCTCGCCGCCCTCGCGGCCTGTGTCCTGGCCACCGGTGCGGCCGCCTGCGGCAGCAGCGACGACGACAACAGCAAGTCCGGCTCGGCGAACGCCGCCGAGGCGCCGTCGGTGTCGGCCACGCTCAACGGCGCGGGCTCGACCTTCGCGGCCCCGATCTACCAGCAGATCGGTGCCGATCTGAAGGACAAGGGCCTGACGATCAACTACCAGGGCGTCGGCTCGGGCGCGGGCGTCTCGCAGTTCGCGGCGGGCACGGTCGACTTCGCCGGCTCGGACCCCGCGCTGGCCGATGAGGACAAGGCGTCGATCAAGAAGGGCGATCCGATCCAGATCCCGTTCGCGCTCGGCGCGATCACGGCCTCCTACAACTTGAGCGGCGTCGAGTCGGGCCTCAAGCTCGACGGTGAGACGCTGGCCAAGATCTACCTCGGCAAGATCACCTCCTGGGACGACGCCGCGATCAAGGCCCAGAACCCCGACATCGAGATCCCGTCGACGAAGATCACGGTCGTCCACCGCTCCGACTCCTCGGGCACGACCAAGGGCTTCACGCAGTTCCTGGCCAACTACTCGGCCGCTTGGAAGGACGGCCCGGGCGTTGACAAGGACATCAAGTGGCCGGTCGGCACCGGCGCCAAGGGCAACGACGGCGTCGCCGCCGCGGTCAAGCAGAGCGATGGCTCGATCGGCTACGTCGAGCAGGCCTACGCCTTGCAGAACGGCTTCACGTTCGCCGACGTCAAGAACAAGAGCGGGAAGTACATCGCTCCGACGCTGGAGTCGACGTCGGCCGCCGCCGAGGGCCTCGAGGTTCCGGAGGACCTGGGCGTCTCGACGATCGACGCGGCCAACGCCGCCGCCTACCCGATCGTCTCCCAGACGTTCGCGATCACCTACGCCGACCCGTGCGCGGCGGGCTTGGACAAGAACAAGGCCACCGGCCTGAAGACGTTCTTCGCCTACCTGCTCAACGAGGGCCAGGACACGATCAAGAAGCTGTCCTACGCCCCGATCCCCGACAGCCTCAAGGCCAAGGACCAGGCCGCTGTTGACGCCATGCAGTGCAATGGCGCCGCAATCACGACGTCATGACTGAGATCGACGCCCGGATCAACGACGTGATTGCCGCGATTGGGAGCTGATGGCAACCACGTCACCTGACGTCCGTCCCGGCGGCCGCTCCATCTTGGAGCGGTCGCCGTCGGCGCGTCGCGCGGACCCGCTCTTCCGCGCGATCCTGATGGGGCTGGCCGCGCTCATCCTCGCGCTGATCGCGTTCTTCTTCGTCTTCCTCATCAACAAGGCGGAGCCGGCGCTCAGCCACCAGGGTGTCTTCTCGTTCCTGTTCACCAACGACTGGAACCCGTCCAAGGCGATCTACGGCGCCTGGCCGCTGGTCGTCGGGACGCTCATCACCGCTGCCATCGCGCTCGTCATCGGCGTGCCGGTCGCGGTCGCCGCCGCGCTCTTCATCACCGAGCTCGCGCCGCGCCGCGTGCGCAGCCCGCTCGTGATCCTGGTCGAGCTGCTCGCCGCGGTCCCGTCGGTCGTCTACGGGTTGTGGGGGATCTTCGTGCTGATCCCCAAGCTCCGCCCGGCCGAGCAGTGGTTCGCCGACACGTTCGCCTTCCTGCCGTTCATCGGCGGCAACGTCGCGGGGCCCAACTACTTCATCGCCGGGCTGATCCTCGCGATCATGATCCTGCCGATCGTCTCGGCGATCTCTCGCGAGGTCATCTCCACGGTCCCGCCGGACCTCAAGGAGGCGTCGCTCGCGCTCGGCGCGACGCGCTGGGAGATGATCAGGATGGCCGTGCTGCCCTACTCGCGCTCGGGCATCACCGGCGCCGCGATGCTCGGCCTCGGCCGCGCGATCGGCGAGACGATCGCGGTGACGCTGGTGATCGGCAACTCGCCGGTGATCGGCAAGCAGATCTTCGACCAGGGCTACACGCTGGCCGCGGTGATCGCCAACGAGTTCGGCGAGGCTGCGAATGACAAGGTCCACGCCGGCGCGCTGATCGCCGCGGGCCTGGTCCTGTTCATCCTGACCTTGGTCATCAACGCCTTGGCCCGCGGCCTCGTCCGCCGCGCCGAGAACAAAGGGACCAAGGTGAAGGCATTGCCTGGAGCGACCGTATGACCGCCCTCGCGCAGCTCACGCCGCGGCGGCGCTACACCGACCAGGTGATGCGCGCGGTGCTGGCGATCGGCACCGTGATCGCGCTGATCCCGCTGGTCGCCGTCATCTACTACCTGCTGAGCAAGGGGCTCGGCGCGTGGTCGATCGACTTCTTCACCAAGGACCCGACCGGGAACTTCCTGGGCGACCAGGGTGGCGTCAAGAGCGCGCTGCTGGGCACGATCGAGATGGTGGCCTTGGCCGCGCTCATCGCGATCCCGTTCGGCTGGGGCGTCGGGCTCTACCTGGTGGAGTACGGCCGCACGGGGCGCTTCGCCGCGACGGTCCGCTACTTCGTCGACGTGATGACCGGCGTGCCGTCGATCGTCTTCGGCCTCTTCATCTACGTGGTGATGGTCCTCAACGGCTGGGGCGGCTCGTCGTTCGCCGGCTGGAAGGGCTCGGTCGCGCTGGCGCTGCTCATGCTGCCCGTGGTCACCCGCGCCGCCGAGGTCGCTCTGCTGCTCGTGCCGCAGTCGCTGCGCGAGGCGGCGCTCGCGCTGGGCGTGCCGCGCTACCGCGTCGTGCTGAAGGTGGTGCTCCCCACGGCGCTGCCGGGGATCATCACCGGTGCGCTGCTCGCCGTCGCGCGGGCGGCCGGGGAGACGGCCCCGCTGCTGTTCACGGCCACGATCGTCAACGCGACGACGTTCGACGTCAACTCGCGCATGAACTCGCTGCCGGCGCAGATCTACAACGACATCGGCCAGCCCAACTCGGCGCTCAACGAGCGCGCGTGGGGCGCGGCGCTGACCCTCGTGGTGCTCATC
>JBEVLC010000296.1:0-15269 GCA_040509415.1 Baekduia sp.
GCCGCGGCTTTCGCCGCGGCGCCGGCGCTGGCGGTCGGCGCGACGACGTCGAAGGGCAAGACCCGCAAGGTCACCGTCAACGACAACTACTACGGCCCGAGCAAGCTCACGGTGCACGTCGGCGACAGCGTCGACTGGGTCTGGACCGACGCGGTCACCGATGTCCATGACGTCAAGCTCAACTCGGCGCCCAAGGGCGTCAAGAAGTTCGCGTCGGACCCGCTGGCCTCTGGTGACGACTTCAAGCGCAAGCTGACCAAGGCCGGGACCTACAAGATCATCTGCACCTTCCACGAGGAGGAGATGAAGATGACGATCACGGTGAAGAAGAAGCCATAGGCTGCGGCGCGATGGCCGACGCCGACGGACTGCGCTGCTTCGGGGCCGATGACCCGCTCTACCGCGCCTACCACGATGACGAGTGGGGGCGTCCCGTTCGCGACGAGCGCGGGCTGTATGAGCGGATCTCGCTGGAGGCGTTTCAGTCCGGGCTGGCCTGGATCACGATCCTGCGCAAGCGCGACAACTTCCGCGCCGCGTTCGCGGACTTCGAGCCCGAGGCGGTCGCGGCGTTCGACGACGAGGACGTGGCGCGGCTGATGGCCGACGCCGGGATCGTGCGCAACCGGCTCAAGGTCGACGCGACCATCAACAACGCGCGCGCGGTCCTCGGGCTGCGCGACGCGGGCACGTCGCTGCCCGAGCTCGTGTGGGCACACCGGCCGGATCCTGGCCGTCCGGCGCCGGCGGGCTGGGGCGACGTCCCGGCGCTGACGCCGGAGTCGACGGCGCTGGCCAAGGCGCTCAAGCGCGAGGGCTTCCGGTTCGTCGGGCCGACCACGGCGTATGCGGCGATGCAGGCCTGCGGGCTGGTCAACGACCACCTCGCGGGGTGCGTGGCGCGGGCGGCGACCGAGGCCGCCCAGGCGGTCACCTGACCGGCGTGCGGGTGTCCCCTGACGCGCGGCTGTTGGATCGTGGCGCCGGTGTCGATACGGTGCAGGAGCACATGAAGCACATGCACCACACCCCTTC
This sequence comes from Baekduia sp., assembly GCA_040509415.1. Classification (GTDB taxonomy): domain Bacteria; phylum Actinomycetota; class Thermoleophilia; order Solirubrobacterales; family Solirubrobacteraceae; genus Baekduia. Next base: position 1,036 of record JBEVLC010000296.1, read on the forward strand.
CCTTCCGTTCGGGCCTGAGCCTGGACCGCCGATGCCCGGCCGGGCGCGGCACTTCGGACCGTCGGGCGCGTTCGCCTGGCGCATGCACTAGGGGGCCAGGCGCATATGGCCCCCGTGCAGATCGCGGGGGCCCCACGCAGGGGCAAGACCCCGCAGTGGACCCCCGAGTCCGTCATCACCGAGATCCAGCACTTCGTGCAGGCCCATGGCGAAGTCCCTCGTCTTGCTGATCTCAACCCCGGTCAGGCGAAGATCACCGGCCAGGTTTGGCGGATCGACCGCTACCGCGCTGGCTGCCCGGTCTGCGGCTCGGCCTACCCGTCGGCCAACGCCGCCCGGCGTTGCTTTGACGGCTCGCTGGAGCTCGCGATTCGCGCCGCCGGCTTCGAGCCCGCCAAGCGCGGGCCGCGCCGCCGGACTGAGGTCGATCTCTCGGCGCGTGCGACGGCTCGGCTCGAGCACGACGCGCGCGTGGCGGTCGACGCCGCGCTGGCGCGCGCCGCCGAGGCCGAGACGCGCGCCCAGCGACTGCAGACGCAGCTCGATCGCGCCCGTGTTCGCGCGGCCGCTGCGCCGAAGGTCAAGACGAAGATCATCCGCGAGCGTGTCGCCGACGCCGCCGCGCTCGCCCGTGTCCAGCGGGCGCGCGAGGCCGCCGAGGCGCGCGCGGCGACGCTGAAGGCCGAGCTGGCCGAGGCCCGCATGGACGCGGCCGAGGCGCGCCGCACGGCGGTCAAGCTCGCGTCGCGCCTGGAGCGCGCCGAGGCCACGGTGACCGAGGCCCGCGCCCAGAAGCGCGGGGTCGGCGCCGAGCTGGTCGACGCGCAGGTCGCGGTGCAGCGTGCGCAGGAGCGAGCGGCCGATGCCGAGCGCCAGTTGGCCGACTTGCAGGGCACGGCGGTCCGCGTCGAGCGCGTGGTCGCGGCGTCGCCCGAGCAGACCGTCGTCGACGAGGCGCTGGCCCGTGCGGCCGCGGCCGAGGATGCCGCTGCACGCGCCGAGGCACGCGCAGCACGCGCCGAGCGCGACTACGCCGAGGTCGCCGTCGCGGCGACGGGCACGTCACGCAAGCTGACCTCCGCAGAGCTCGACGCCCTGCGCTCCGACGGCCCGGCCGGTCCGGCACTCCTCGCTGAGGCACTCAAGGCCCTCGCCGTCGCACGCCGCACCGACAACCGCTACAAGCTCGAAGAGGCCCTGGCCTCCGTCGCCTCCGCGGCCGTCACCTGGCGCGATCGCCTATAGGCAGCGCGCGGCCGGGTCCGTGTCGAGCAAAGGGTATATACGACCCATAGGTCGACACGGACCGCCGTTTGCTCAGGCGGCGAGCAGCGCCGACAGCGTCGCGGCGACCCCGGCCGGGTCGTCGACGATCTGTCGGTGGGTGAAGCGCACGGTGCGATAGCCGGCGACGGCGAGGGCCTGGTCGCGGGCACGATCCTCCTCGAACGCCGCACGCGTTCGGTGGCTGCCCCAGCCGTCGGTCTCGACGACGAGGCGTGCGTCGGCCCACAGGAAGTCCACGCGGAACCCGAGCGGACGAGCGTTGACGGCGGGATGGGGCAGACCGTGCGCGTCGCAGAGCGCACGGAAGTGGATCTCCAGCTCACTCAGCGTGAGCGTCAGGCCGCGACGCGCCGCTTCGTCGAGCAGCGCTGCCAGCGCTTTGCGTCCCGGATGCCGCCGATGCGTCGCGATGACCGCGCGCAGCGCACCGAGATCGAAGAGCTCAAGAAGATCCGCCTGCTTCAGCGCTGCCTCCACATGATGGGGCGCGAGGACGCCAGCGAGATCCAGGATCGTCCGCGCCGGCGTCGTGATCGGTAGCAGGCCGATGTGCGTCGACTCAACCGGGCGGCCGGTGCGCTGCAGCCGCGTCCCGGCGCGCTCGACTACCCCGGCCGTTGTCGCCACCGTCACCTCGATCCGACCACCGCCCGACGCGCGCAGGCCCCAAGCGGCCGCGGCGGTGCGGTGGCTCAGCACCGCTCGCGGGCCATACGTCCACACACCCGCCAGCCTCCGGGCGGTGACGCTCAGCCGATCATGCCCGACGGCATAGACGAGCGGATGCAGGTCGATCAGCCGTCCCATTTCGCGCCGACGCCGGATCTGCTGCTGCGTCAGGCCGATCCCACGGAGATCGCGATGCCGGACGATCCCCTCCTGAGCGCTGGCGAGGCGCGCGATCCGATGATCCGTGTCGAGCAAAGGGTCCATATGACCCATAGGTCGACACGCACCCGAACTCGCCCCCGCGCGGAGCCGTGGTTGGCGCTCGCGCGCGCTGCCTCAAACGCCGAGGACGGGATTCGAACCCGCGACACCTGCTTTACAAGAGCAGTGCTCTAGCCCCTGAGCTACCCCGGCTTGCCAGAACGGCAAGTCTAGGCGGCGCCCGTGATGGCGTGCTCGATGTTGCCGTGGCCGTTGGTGGACACGACGTGCTCGTAGCTCGGAAGCTCCTCGTCGGGCTCGTCGTTCAGACGCCGCTCGAGCTCGCCCAGGACGAGGCCGAACAGCAGGTGACGCCAGGTCGCCTGGGCGAAGGCGCGGGCGCTCGTCCCGAGCGTCGGCAGCTCGTCGCGGGCGGGGTGGACGCGGTCGGCCACGAGCACCAGCGGCCAGCTCAGCACGTGCTCTCCCAGCCCCGCGGCGGGACCGCGCGACCACGACGGCAGCGGCACGCGACGCACGACGCTCGCGTAGACGGCCCCGAACACGGCGCCGTTGGCCAGATGCATCGCCAGCCCGACCACCGGCCACGCGCGGCGGCGTGTGACGGCCTTGCCGAGCAGCTCGGTGTCGTCGTACTTGACGCCGAAGATCTTCTGGTCCAGCGGCTGCTGCGCCGCCCAGACCCCGGCGGCGACGGCTCCGGCGAGGGCTCCGCGGGCGGTGCGGGCACGATCGATGGCCATGCACGCACTGTAACCCCCGTACCCCGGTAGGTGTACGCCAGATCGATGGAGAGCAACCGCCACCTCGCCCGCGCACGCAACAAGGGCGTCAACCCGTTCGTCTACTGGATCGTCCGGGCGCTCTTCCAGCCGTTCTTCCACATCTACTTCCGGATGTCGCGGATCGGGCGCGAGCACATCCCGGTCGATGGGCCGGTCATCTTCGCGGCCAACCACCGCTCGTTCCTGGATCCGTTCGTCATCGCGTGCATGTCGCGGCGGCCGCTGTACTACGTGGCCAAGAAGGAGCTCTTCCACCATCCGCTGATCGCGTGGTTTCTCAACAGCCTCGGGGCCTTCCCGATCGACCGCGGCAACGCCGACCAGGACGCGATGAGCACCGCTCGCGAGATCCTGGAGCGCGGCGACTCCGTCCTGATCTTTCCTGAGGGAACGCGCACCCGTCCCGGCACGCTCGGCGCCCCCAAGCGCGGCGTCGGCCGCCTGGCGCTGGAGAGCGGGGCGCCGATCATCCCGATCGCCGTCATCGGCACCGAGACCGTCCGCCGCGGCTGGCGCATCCGCCCGCACAAGGTGTCGATCCGCGCGGGCGCCCCGCTGCGCTTCCCGACGGTCGCCGAGCCGTCGCCGCAGCTGGCCCAGGCCGTCACCGAGCGGATCTGGCCGTGCGTGATGCTGCAGTGGGAGTGGCTGGGTGGGCTGCCGCCGATCCGCCGCGCCGCCGTCATCGGTGCCGGCTCGTGGGGCACCGGCCTCGCGGTCGCGCTGGCCCGCGCCGGCGTCGAGGTCGACCTCGGCACGCGCACCGCCGCCCAGGCCGACCTGCTCAGCGCGACCCGCGTCAACGACCGCTACCTCCCCGGCGAGGTCCTGCCGGAGACCGTCAGCGTCGTCACCGCCGCCGACCTCGAGCTCGGCCGCCACGACCTGGTCGTCCTCGCCGTCCCCGCCCGCGCGCTCCCCGAGGTCATCGCCGCCCACGGCGACGCGATCACCGCCCGGGCCGGCTTGCTCGTCGCCTCCAAGGGCCTGGTGCCGCCGCACGGCGCGTTGCCGAGCGTCTACGTCGCCGAGCGCTCCAACGTCCGCGCGATCGCCGGCCTCGGCGGCCCGGCGCACGCCGCCGACGCGCTCGACCATGGCGCCGCGCTGGTCGTCGCCAGCGCCGACCGCGGCTTCGGCCGCCAGCTCGCCGACCTGCTGGGCAAGGCCGACCTCTACGCCGAGACTTCGACCGACACGGTCGGCGTCGAGCTCGCTGGTGCCGCCAAGAACGCCGCCGCGCTGGCCGCCGCGACCGCCGGCCCCGCCGGCCCCAACGCGGTCGGCGCCGCCGCCGGCCGCGTCTTCGCCGAGGTCGACGCCTACGCCCGCACTCGTGGTGCGCATGCCGAGACGTTCGCCGGCCTGGCCGGCACCGGCGACCTCATCGCCACCGTCCTGGCCTCGGGCTCACGCAACCGCCGCGCCGGCGAGCTGCTGGCCTCCGGCACCGCGCCGCAAGACATCGAGGGCGCGCTCGGCCAGGCGGCCGAGTCGTTGGACGCCTTGCCGCTGCTGGCCCTCGCGCTGCGCGAGGGTGGCGTCGACGCCCCAGCGGTTTGCGGACTGGCCGACGTCGTCGAAGGCCGCGTCGACGCCGGCGACTGGGCCTCGGCGATCACCGCGCCGCCACGGCGCACCAAGAGGTTCGTCCGGGCCGCTTAGGCGGCGGATAGGCTGCTGTGCGTGGGGGACTCCGACAAGGCCAAGCTGGACGCGGACTTCTCGGAGCTCTACCGAGCGCATCTGAAGGATGTGTACTCCTACGCCTACTACCGGGTGGGCAACCACCACGATGCGGAGGACCTGACGGAGCAGACGTTCCTGCAGGCCTACCGGCACTACGAGCGGGCGGTGGCGGAGTCCGAGGGGCGCCCGCTGCGGCCGTGGCTGATCCGGATCGCGCACAACCTCGCCGCCAACCTCTACCGGGACCGCTCGCGCAAGCCGCAGACGCCGATCGAGGACACCGACACGCTGCGCACGACCCATACCACCGAGGATCTCGTGGAGGGTCGGGACGAGCTGGCGCGAATCTTGGAGGGTGTCAAGGAGCTGCCCGACGACCGCCGCGAGGCGCTGATCATGCGCTTCGCGCTGGGCATGGACAACCGCGAGATCGCGCGTGCCATGGGCAAGACCGACGGTGCGACCAAGGTCTTGCTGCACCGCGCGATCAAGCAGCTGGAAGAGATCGTCGCCACGAGGCAGAGCGGGTGAGCGCGCGATGAACGAGACCTTCGGGGACTTCGAGGGCCTGCTGCGGCGGGCCTTGGCGCCGGTCGAGCCGCCCGAGCAGCTCAGCCTGCGGCTGGAGTCGACGCTGACCGAGCTGACCGAGCTCGCCCAGGACGAGCTCGAGAGCTGGGAGCTGTCGACGATGCGCGACCCGCGCAACTGGGTGCGCCCGGTCGCGGCGGCCGCGATCGGGACGACGGCGGGCGCAGCGCTCGTGCTCCTGCGCGTGCGCCAGCAGCACCGGCGGCGCGCCTCGAAGGCCTCCGGGCCGATCGACCTCGCCGAGCGCACATTGCACGCGGTCGCCGACGAGACCCGCAAGATTCTCGATCGCTGAACGTGCTCCTGGCGCACGGACGATGATCCGGTGTGCGGGGTGACGCGTAAGTACAGGCCGTGGCCGCCGCTGATCCCAACCGCACGCGCATGACGCTTGCCGACGAGGACCTGATGCAGTTGATGCGTCAGGGTGACGCGCAGGCCTTCGAGATCATCTACGAACGTCATGCCAACGCCGCCTTTTCCCTCGCCTACCGGATGACCGGCCGCCGCGGCGCTGCCGAGGACGTCGTGCAGGAGGCGTTCCTCTCGCTCTGGCGCTCGGGCGCCCGCTATGACCGCACGCGCGGCAGCGTGCGGACCTGGGTGCTCGGGATCGTGCACAACCGCGCGATCGACTCGCTGCGGCGCAACTTACGCCACGACACGCGCCGCGCCAGCGACGAGGGCATCGAGGAGCGCTTCGAGGCCAAGGAGCGCACCGACCTGCAGGCGGCTCACAGCGAGGAGGCCGCCGAGGTGCGCTCCGCGCTGAAGGCGCTGCCCGAGGAGCAGAGCAAGGCGATCGAGCTCGCGTACTTCGGGGGCTTCTCCCATTCGGAGATCGCCACCATGTTGGAGATGCCGATCGGGACCGTGAAGGGACGCATCCGCCTCGGGCTCGAGAAGCTCCGCGATCAGCTCGGCCAGTTCATGGAGGTGCCGGCATGATCGACGACTGCCGCCATCGCGACGACGCCGGGCCGTGGGTGCTCGGCGCGCTCGCTGAGGACGATGCACGGGCCTTCGCCGAGCACCTGGAGTCCTGCCCGATCTGCCGCCTCGAGGTCGCCGAGCTGCAGGTCGTCGCCGACGTGCTGCCGATGGCCGCGCCGCAGCTCGTGCCGCCGCCGGCACTCAAGAGCCGGATCATGGGCGTCGTGGAGTCCGAGGCCCAGCTGCTGCGCGCCGCGGGCCCCGAGGCCGACCGGCCGGGTGGGTGGGCCGGCGATCGCGACCGCGAGCGCCGGCGTCGCTTGGGGTGGCTGCGTCCGCTGCCGGCCGCCGTGTTGGCCACGGCGCTGCTGGCGCTCGGCGTGGTCGCCGGCGTCCTGCTGTCCGGCGGTGAAGACACCACCTCGCACCCGGGCTTCGGCCCCAAGGGCGCGCAGGTCGCGCTGCGTGTCACCGGCGAGCACGGCGTGCTGGACCTGCGCGGCATGCCCGCCCCGCCGTCAGGCCGCGTCTACCAAGTGTGGCTCGTCCACGGCAAGGACAAGCCACGGCCGACGCACACGCTCTTCACGGTCCCGTCCGACGGCCGCGCGCGTGTCGAGATCCTGGAGTCGCTGAAGGGCACCGATCAGGTCCTCGTGACCACCGAGCCGCCGGGTGGCAGCGAGCAGCCGACGAGCGCGCCGCTGATGGGCGCGTCGCTGACCTGATCTGGTGTTGAGCGCCCGCTGCTAGCGTGCGGCGCCCACATGGCCACCTGCTACCGCCATTCCAACCGCGAGACGGGCGTCTCCTGCTCGAACTGCGGCCGTCCGATCTGTCCCGACTGCATGACCGCGACCTCAGTCGGCATGCGCTGCCCGGTGTGCGCCAAGCAGCGCACCAAGGTCCGCACCGCGGCGACGATGAACGCCGAGCCGCGCGTGACGGTGGCGATCATCATCACCTGCGTCATCTTCTTCTTGAGCTCGGGCGGCGGCATCGGCCTGAGCAGCACCGGCACGGGGTGGATCTACCAGCACTTCGCGCTCTTCGGTCCGCTCGTCGACCAAGGCGACTACTGGCGCCTGGTCACCAGCGGCTTCCTGCACAGCGGGATCTTCCACATCGGGTTCAACATGTACCTGCTGTGGATCCTCGGCCAGCAGCTGGAGCGGCTCTTGGGTTCGGTGCGGTTCGGCACGCTGTACTTCACCGCGCTGCTGTGGGGCTCGTTCGGCGCGCTGGTGCAGACGACCGAGTCGGTGGTGGTTGGCGCCTCGGGTGCGGTCTTCGGCCTGATGGGCGTGCTGGCGGTCGAGCAGTGGCGGCGTGGCTACGAGGCGTTCGGCGGCGGCCTCGGCGGGCTGATCCTCATCAACCTGGTCATCAGCTTCATCCCCGGGTTCAACATCGCCTTCGGTGGCCACATCGGCGGCCTGATCGGTGGCCTGCTGGCGGGGCTGGCCTTCCACGCCGCCGATCGGATGCGCCAGCCGTGGCTGGGCTATGCGGGATGCGGCCTGCTGTCGGTCGTCGCGGTCATCGGGGCGATCTCCGTCTCGGGCAACCTGCATAACATCAGCGTGTAGCGCCATCCCCGGCCTTCGGTAGGTTGCGCGCCGTGCGCCGACGCAGCCGTGTCCTGCTCCTGACGATCGCGGTCGGGATGGCTGCCGTGAGCTTGCCCACGGCAAGCGCCACCGCCGCGCCGACGCTCGGCATCAACGCCGCAGGCATCCCGGTCGGTCCCCAGCTCGACGAGGCGCTGGCCACCGGCGCGCGCGAGGTCCGGATGTTCTTGATGTGGCCGAGCCTGGAGCCGGTCAAGGGCCGCTTCACCCCGAACATCGTCACGGCCTACACCGACATCGTCACGCGGCTGAGCGCTGCCGGCGTCCTCGCCAACTTCGTCTTCACCGGCTCGCCGCCGTGGGCCTCGGGCTCCTCGGACTACAACGCGGCGCCGCGCAACCCGGCCGACTACGCCGACGCGCTCAAGCGCTTCGCGGAGCTGCCCGGCATCGCGGGCCACAACATCGCCTACGAGCTCTGGAACGAGGAGGACGCCGACGAGTGGTGGGCGCCCAAGGCCGACCCCGCCGCGTACGCCGCGCTCGTCAAGGCCGCCGCGCCCGCGCTGCGCGCCGCCGATCCGACCGCCCAGGTCGTGCTCGGCCCGCTGACCGGCAACGACTACCCCTTCCTGGAGCAGCTCTACGCGCACGGCATCCAGGGAACCTTCGACGCCGCCGCGGTCCATCTCGACACCGGCTGCCTGGTCAACGGCCCCGCGACCGTGTTGCGCGACCGCGACGGCCGCATCTCCCAATACGTCTTCCTCGGCATCCGCGAGGTCATCGCAACGCTGCGCGCCCACGGCGACAACAAGCCCGTGCGCGTCACCGAGTACGGCTGGAGCTCGACGCAGCCGGCCTCCGGGGGCGGGCCGTCCTGCGAGCGCGGCGCGTCGGCGGGCCTCAAGCCCTCCGGCGTGACCGCCGCCGAGCAGGCGACGTTCCTCGCGCAGGGCTACCACTGCCTGGCCCAGGAGCCCGCCGTCGAGGCCGCGACCTGGTTCACGCTGCGCGACGCGCCCGTCAGCGAGCACCCGCTCGACGAACTGCGCCACTACGGCTTGCTGACCACCGGCGGCGCACACAAGCCGGCATGGGACGTGTTCCACGCGATCGCCACCGGCGGCGACACGCTGTCGGGCGCCTGCGGTGACTTCGACGGACCCGCGGTCACGGTCGTCACGCCGAAGGTCGGCCAGGCCTACGCCGGCAGCCTGCTGATCTCGGCCTCGGCCCGCGACACGTCGGCCCCGCGCCGGATCACCTTCGCCGCCGACGGCAAGACGATCCAGAACTTCAGCGACGGCCTGGCCAACGACAAGGTCGTCTCGCTGGACTGGCAGGGTGCCAAGCAGCTGTCGATCGGCGTCCACACGATCACGGTCAGCGCGACCGACGCGCAGGGCAACGTCGGCAGTCAGGACGTCCAGGTGCGCAAGGTCAGCGCGAGCCAGCTGATCGCGATCGGGCCGGCCAAGTTCACGCTCAAGGCCGTGAAGTGCACCAAGTCGGCCAGCTGCCTGCTGAGCGGGCAGTTGCTGAGCCCGTCGGGCTCGGCGCTGCCGGGCAAGGTCCAGATCCAGTGGCAGTGGCGAACCAAGGCCACCAAGAAGCGCAAGGCGCGCTTCAAGACGCTGCACAAGGTCACCAAGCCGGCGGGCAAGCCGTTCAAGGTGCGCCAGAAGCTCAAGCGCTCCGGTGCCTGGCGCGTGCGCGTCCGCTACCTGGCGCCCAAGCCGCTGAAGCCCTCGTCCTCGAAGTGGACGTACTTCAGCGTGAAGGTCAAGAAGCAGCGCTAACGCGAGCGAGGCCTACAACATCACGCGGTGCACGCGGCCGGGCGCCTCGGTGACCCGGTCGGGATGCAGCGCGTGGGCCAGCGTCTCCAGGCCGTCGACCAACCGCGGGCCAGGGCGGCTGAAGTAGGCGGCCGCGTCGAGCGCGACGGTCTCCTTGGCGCCCAGCGCACGCAGGCGGTCACCGAACTGCTCGGCCTCGGCCAGCGCGCGCGGGCCGTCGTAGCCGCAGGGGATGCAGACCACGACCTCGGGCTTGGCGGCCTCCAGGATCTCCCACTCCAGCTGCTCGGAGTGCTCGCCGGCGAAGCCGAGCAGGTCGGTCCCGCCGGCCATGTCGATCAGCTGTGGCGTCCAATGGCCGGCGATGAAGACCGGGTCGAACCACTCGATCGCGATCACGCGGCGCCGGCGCGCGCCCTTGAGCGCGATCCGCACGCGGTCGACGCGGGAGCGCTGGCGGGCGACGAGGTCCAGCGCGGCGTCGCGCGCGTCGGTCGCCTGGGCCAGCGTCCGGATGTCGCCCATCGTCTCGCCGAACGTCTTGGGGTCCAGCGCGATGACGGTGGGGCAGGGGTCGAGCTTCTTGGCGACGTCGCGGACCTCCTCGTAGGAGACCGCGCAGACCGGGCACAGCTCCTGGGTGACGATGAGGTCGGGCTCCAGCTCGGCGAGCTTCTCCTCGTCAAGCAGGTAGATCGCCTCGCCCTTCTCGGTGCGCTCGCGCACGGCCGCGTCGATCTCGGCGGCGCTGAGGCCAGCTGGCAGCACGTCGCGCGTGATCCGCGGCACGGTGGCGGTCGCCGGCGGGTAGTCGCATTCGTGGGTGACCCCGACGACGCTGTCACCGAGGCCGAGCGCGTACAGCAACTCGGTAGCGTGGGGCACCAGGCTCACGATCCGCATCGGAGGCGAGGATATGGCAGAGCTGCTGGCAGCTCAGGAGATCGACGAGCGCCTTGGCGCGCTGGAGGACTGGCATCGCGACGGCGACGAGATCGTCCGCGACGTCGAGTGCAAGGACTTCGCGGCCGCGATCGCGCTGGTCAACGCGGTGGCGAGCGTCGCCGAGGAGGCCAATCACCACCCCGACATCCTCGTGCACGGCTGGAACAAGCTGCGCCTGAGCGTCACGAACCACAGCGCCGGCGGGCTCACCCAGGCCGACTTCGACCTGGCCGCCACGATCGACCGTTTGCCGGGCATCCAGCCACGCTGATACGGTGCACGCAGTCGCTCCATGAACGACGACCCCTCTCGAAGTAGCGCCGGGCACGGACCCGGCCCCCACGCGTGACCGCACTGCTGCTCCTAGCCGTCGCGGTCCTGATCCTCGTAAACGGCTTCTTCGTGGCCGCCGAGTTCGGCCTTGTGCGCTCACGCCGCTCCGCGCTGCAGGAGATGGCCGAGGATGGCCATGCCGGCGCGCGCCGCGCGTTGGAGCTGCACGACGACCTCAACCAGTACCTCTCGGCCTGTCAGTTCGGCATCACGCTGGCCTCGCTGGGCATCGGCTTCCTGGGCGAGCCGGCGATCGCGACGATCTTCGAGCCGGTCTTCGGGAGCTTCTCCCACGGCGTGCAGGTCGGCATCTCGGTGGCGATCGCCTACATCATCGTCACGGCCGCCCACGTGGTCGTCGGCGAGCAGGTCCCCAAGATCTACTCGATCATCCACCCGGACCGGATCGCGATCTGGGTCGCCCGCCCGCTGAAGGCCTTCAACATCGGGATGAAGCCCTTCATCTCGCTCTTGAACATGGTCGCCAACGCGATCCTGCGGCTGCTGCGGGTCGATCCGCAGGCGGCGTCCGAAGAGGGCGCGACGCCCGAGGAGCTGCGCATCCTGATCGGCCAGGCGCGCGCGGGCGGCAAGCTCGACCCCGGCGAGGCCGGCATGCTCAGCGGCGTCTTCCACCTGCACGAGCAGGAGGCGCGCCAGGTGATGACGCCGATCCCGGCGGTCGTCACGGTCGACCTGTCCGAGGACGTCGAGACGGCGCTGCGGCGCTGCATCTCCTCCGGCCACACGCGGCTGGTCGTCACCGAGGACGACAACCGCGACCGCGTGCGCGGCATCGTGCACTCCAACCGCCTGGCCCAGGCGCTGATGGCCGAGGGGCCGCAGGCGTCGCTGGTGCCGCTGGTGCGCGAGGCGGTGATCGTCCCCGAGACCAAGCCGCTGGACGACCTGCTCGCCGATCTGCAGCGCCAGCGCTCGTCGATGGCGGTTGTCGTCGATGAGTACGGCCGCGTCGTCGGGATCGTCACCGTCGAGGACATCATCGAGGAGGTCGTCGGCGAGATCGACGACGAGACCGACCCGGCCGGCGGCCAGATCCGGCGGCTGGCCAACGGCGACTGGTTTGTCCGCGGCCACGTCGCCATCACCGACCTGCTCGACCACGGCGTCGAGCTGCCGGTCGACACCGATGCCTACAACTCGGTCGGCGGCTTCGTCTTCGCCGAGCTGGGGCGGCTGCCCAAGCGCGGGGACCAGATCACCGCCGACGGCTACTCGATCCGCGTCGAGTCGGTGCGCGAGAACCGCATCGAGGCCGTCCGCATCCGTGAGCGCCGCGCCCAGCAGGGCGCGGTCTCGGGCAGCGAGCAGCACGACGGCTGAAACGCACCGTCGCGCAAAGGCGCAAGTTCTGTGCGTCGCCCGCGTTTGAGTTTCTGGAACGGGCCCCGGAACGTGGACGGACTGACCGGGGCTCCGCCGTCTCTCGCTCGTGGGACAGCGATGCGGCGACTGAGAGAAGCGGATGGGCCCGGGGTGGGCCCGTCCGCTTCTAATACTTGCTCGGAGATCGTGGCCAGAAATCGAACCGGCCCGCCTGAGGAGCGGGCCGGATCGTGCTTCTGGGAGGAGGTGCACGTGCGAGTACGTTCGCGAGAGCGATTCTCTGCCCGCTACCTCAAGACGCCTTAAAAGTTCGGAGGGAGCGGCAACTGCGCCATGCGATCGATCCACGCGGCCAGCCGTGGCGTGGGCTCGAGATGCTCGATCAGGACGCCGTGGAAGAGATCGTCGTCGTCGGGATCGGCAGAGGTGGCGAAGCGTAGGAAGGGATAGGCGCAGATGTCGGCGGCGCCGGGCGTGGCGCCGAAGAGGTAGTCGCGGCCGTGCAGGAGGCCGTCGAAGCCGTGCTGCCAGCCGCGGATCTGCGCGACCCAGGCGGCGATGCGCTGCGCGTCAGCGGCGGGCCCGTGGCGCTGCTGCTCGGCGTCGATCGCGTTGGGCGCGACCTTCCACACGTGGTTGAAGAAGGTGATGAAGCCTTCGACCTCGCGGCGCGCGGCCGGGTCGGCGGGGTAGAGCGCTGGCGCCGGCCAGGTCTGGTCGATCCACGCCACGATCGGCATCGAGTCGACGAGCACCTGCCCGTCGTCGGTCTCCAGCACGGGAACGAGATCCTGGCCGGAGACCGCGCGCACGCCGGTGCGGTCCTCTGGCGTGTGCTGGACCCACTCGTCGACCGCGACGCCCTTGAGCCCGAGCGCGAGCGCGACGCGATGGACGTTGGTGGAGTGGGCGATGGCGTGGATCCGCATGAGCTCAGTCGTAGGCGTAGAAGCCGCGGCCGCTCTTGCGGCCCAGCGCGCCCTCGCCGACGAGGGCGGTCAGCGAAGCCGGGACGGGGGTGCCGATCGCCTCGCCGATCGCTTGGGCCACATCGAGTCCGACGAAGTCCAGCAGCGCGAGCGGGCCCATCGGGTGGCCGGCGCCGAGCTGCATGCAGGTGTCGATCGACTCCGCCGCCAGGCCCGTCTCCTCCTGCAGCGAGACCGCGGAGAAGAGATAAGGGAACAGCAGGCGGTTGACGACGAAGCCCGGGATGTCAGGCACGATCACCGCGGTCTTGCCGAGGCCCTCGCAGAGCGCCGTCGCCCGCGCGCGCGTCTGCGCGCTGGCCTCCGCGGGGAAGGCGAGCTCGACGAGCTTCATCTTCGGCACCGGGTTGAAGACATGCAGGCCGACGAAGCGCTCGGGCGCGCCGCTGGCGCCGGCCAGCTCGGCGACCGACAGCGACGAGGTGGTCGACCCCAGCAGCGCTTGACCGTCGGTGACCTGCGCGAGCTCCCGCCAGAGCGCTGCCTTGGCGCCGACGTCTTCGACGACGGCCTCGACGATCGCGGTCGCCTCGCTCAGCGCGTCCAGGTCCTGGACGATCCTGACGTGCTCGGCGTTGACCTCGCCGCTGAGCCGGCCGCAGTTCTTGTCCACCGTGGCGCGCGCCCGCTGCGCCGAATCGCCGGAGCGCGCCCAGAGGACGACCTCGCCGTGGCGAGCGGCTGCGGCCGCCAGCCCACAGGCGATCGCTCCGCTGCCGACGATCCCGAGGCGCTCGTGCATAGGGCGGGAGTTGTATCGGCTGGCGTGCTGGCGGGGCCGCGCGCTGGTTGGGGCGTCCGGGGACGCTGGGGTGCGGAAGTCGGTGGCGTCCAGTGCGGGTGGCGATGGTGCGGTGTCGCGTCGAGGGTGGTGGGTGCAGGCGTCGGTGGCGCGCAGTGCGGGGCGCGTCCGGGCTGCGCGGCGTGGTCTGTCGGCACCGAGGGCGAGAAGCGCTGGAGGCGGCGCGACCGTGGCTGGTGTGGCTTGTCCTCGTGGCGGCGCCAGTGGGCGATTCGGGACCGAATCGTGGGCGCCGCGTCGTCAAACGCGTGGAACCCGCGGATATGCGC
>JBEVLC010000297.1:0-3580 GCA_040509415.1 Baekduia sp.
CCTCAACCGCCGACAAGCCGAAGGCAAAACCCGCAAAGAAGCCCTCCGCGCCCTCAAACGACACCTCGCCCGCACCATCTGGCACCACACCCAAACCCACCCCACTTGACATAGGAGCAACCCCGCGACCGCGCAAACGGCCCGGGGGCATGACCCAAGGAGAGAGTGACTCCATGAGTGCCCACCAGGGTAACTCCGCCTGCCGCATCACCGTCGACCCGTCGACCGCCGACGTCCTTCGCATCGAGGCCAAGAAGGTCTTGATGTTCAACCACGACCCCTTCGAGGACTTCCTCGACTACGTGCCCACCAAGCAGTTGTCGCTCGCCGACGTCTACCGCGACGCCACCGCCGTCATCGACGCGCTCGGCTGGGATCCCGAGATGGTCCCGCACACCGACGGCGTCGAGGTGCCGCTGACCCGCGGCCACATCGAGCAGTTGCACGAGCGTCGCTGCGATCTCCTGGCCACCAACCTCGACCTCCTCACCGACATCGGCGCAGACAACACCACCAACGCCGCGGTCATGAGCGACATCTACGCCAACCGCCACAGCGTCGAAGCCCTCAACCGCATCTTCGACGCCTACAGCGAGACGATCACCGCCTAGACCCCGTGCGGGGTGGGCCCGTTCGGCGCGATGTCATCGCGTCGGACAGGCCCACCCCACCCCGCAACCGGGGCCGGGGCCGGCTCTCCACCTCGCCTAACGCCGCGACGCTCCACGTTGCGAGCCTCGGCCTGAGAGGCTTCGCGGTAGCGCGCACCGCCGGCGTGAACCGCCAGACCTTGTACAAGCGCTTCGGCAGCCGCGGCGGACCTCGGACATGAGGTCCGCGTCCGTGGCCGCTAGCTCCGGCCAGCCGGTCAAGCCAGTAGACCCTCCACCGCTCGAAGCAGCACCGGCAGATCCCGCTGGACCGTTTCCTCGATGATCTGCTTCTGGATCCGGAAGTACTGATGGGCGATGATGTCGCGCAGACCGGCGTAGTCGCTCCAGCGGATATCGGGCGCGGCCTCTCGCAACGCGGCACCGACGTTCTTAGCCGCCTCGCCAATCACGATCAACCGAAAGAGGACGGCGTCGAGGACGACCGACCCGTCGATCGACGGAGCTTCCAGACTGCCGCCGACGTGGCCACGGATCGCCTCCAGCGCCTCGAGGATGTCGTCGAGGCGTTCACGCTCATCCCGGCTCACACCGGCACCGCGTCGCGCTGAGCCTCGCGCAGCACCGTCTCGCGGAGGGTGTCTGGCGTGGCGATGTCGACGTCGACGCCAAGCAGCGCGCTGGCCTCACGTCGCAGCGCAATGAGATCGAGCAGCGTTCGCCCCGGCTCCATGTCGACGAGCAGGTCGACGTCACTTTCGGGACCGGCCTCGCCACGCGCCGTCGACCCGAAGACCCGGACGTTGCGCGCACCATGACGGCGGGCAAGGTTCAGCAACTCACGCCGATGACGACGCACCACCGACGCGCTGACACCCGCGCGGCCCGCGGTGCGCACGGCACGAAGCTCGAGCCGGTCGCCACAGGCCGCGAGCAACCGCTCAAGCGTCGCCAGAGAGGGCTGTGCCGCGCCGGTCTCGTACCGAGCGACCGCCGACTGCGAGGTCCCAGCCCCAGCCGCGAGCGCCGCCTGGGAAAGCCCCGCACGCTCACGAGCGCGGCGTAAGAGGGTGGGTGCATCCATCCCTCCAAAATACCTGATCAGGTATTAGAGATCAAGGCGCGCCGGCGGCGAGCTCCGCGCTGTGAGACAGGATGCCGGACGCAGCAGACCTTCACCGGCCTTCGCCCAGCGGCGAGGCGACGGCGACTCTCGGCGCGTAGGATCCGCCCATGGCACGCGACGGCTTCGCCCTGCTGGCCGACGCTGACCCCGACGAGGTCGCGCGGTTGCTCGAAAGCGGCCGGCGGCGCGTGTTCGCGGCGGGCGAGGTCGTCTTTCACGCGGGTGATCCGGCCGACACGATCCACCTGGTGCGCTCGGGGCGCTTCGCGGTCCGGATCACCACCGAGTTCGGTGATGTCGCGACGCTCAACGTCGTGGGTCCCGGTGACGCGTTCGGTGAACTGGCGTTGCTGACGCCGGGCGCGCCGCGCAGCGCAACGGTCGCGGCGCTTGAGGCAGCCGAGACGTTGAGCGTGCACCAGCTGGACTTCGCCCGGCTGCGCCGCGAGCGCCCGCAGACGGATGCGTTGTTGATCGAGTTGCTCGCAGGCCGCGTGCGGCGCCTCTCCGAGCAGCTCGTGGACGCGCTTTACGTGCCGGCCGAGACGCGCGTGCGCCGCCGGCTCCTCGACGCGGCCGCCGCGTTCGGCACCGTCGAGCCGGAGGTCACGATCCCACTCACCCAGGACGAGCTGGCGTCGATGGCCGGCACGTCGCGCGCCACCGTCAACAAGGTCCTGCGCGACGAAGAGAAGCTCGGCGCCGTGCGCCTCGGACGCGGCAAGACCACGATCATCGACCCCGACACCCTGCGCCGGCGCGCGCACGGGCTGTTCACGTAGGACTTCTCACCCGCGGAGCGATCGAGGTCGGTTGCGCCCCACTATGTCGGGCCAGAGCGACCCGGATCCGGCGC
Organism: Baekduia sp.; assembly: GCA_040509415.1. Taxonomy (GTDB): domain Bacteria; phylum Actinomycetota; class Thermoleophilia; order Solirubrobacterales; family Solirubrobacteraceae; genus Baekduia. The sequence continues at coordinate 2,594 of JBEVLC010000297.1, forward strand.
GGAGACCCGTCCGCCTCAGCGGCGGCGCGCACGGGCGAGGTAGCGCTCGCCGCGGTGCACGTTGATGGTCTTGCGCAGCCGGAAGTCCCGGACGGCCACGACGCCCTCCTGCACCGAGACGAACGTCCCCGGGCTCGGGTTGCTCGCGCAGCGGTCGACCATGATCCAGCGCGTGCCGCGAACGATCGCCGAGCCGTAGCGGCCCTGGGTCTTGATCCGGCCCTTGGCCCGGACCTTGATGCGCCGACCGGCAGGTGGCTTGTCGGTCCGCGCTGCGCGGGCGACGGCCGAGCCGCCGCGGGCCGCGCGTCGACGGGCGGGACCGATCTTCCTCGCCTTGCAGCCCGCCAGCGGCCCCGACAGCGTCAGCCGCCCCGGCCGCTGGCCACGGTCGATCTCACGCGGCTGGGTCACCAGGACCCGTCCCTCACCGATCGACGCCGACGCGGTCTTCCCGGCCTTGGTCGTCACGAAGAAGATCGCGACCGTCCCCTTGCGGCTGTCAACTTCGGTCCCGAGCGCGATCGACTCGGCGTCATCAAGCAAGACGAAGGCCTTGGTGCCCGGCCGCCGGATCCGGATCGTCCCGGACGTGGGCCGCGCGACCGCGGTGCGGCCGAGGACCGGCGGCGTGACGCCCGGCGGCGGCGTGTCCCCCACGACGGGCGGCGTCACGGGCGGCGGACCAGGATCGGCCGGCGGCGTGGCGACCTCCGCCACGGCGCGGATCCGGTGGTTGAACGCGTCGGCGATCAGGAGCCCGGTGCCGAAGGGGATCGCCGCGCGCGGGTGGGAGAGCTGGGCCAGCGTGGGCGCGCCGCCGTCGCCGGAGAAGCCGAGCGTCCCGGTTCCGGCGCGCGTGCTAATCGTCCCGTCGGGCGCGACCTCGCGCACGCGCTCGTTGCCCGTGTCCGCGATCAGGATCCCGCCGTCGGGCATCGGCGCGACGCCCTCGGGCAGGGCGAGCGACGCCGCCGTCGCGGGGCC
>JBEVLC010000298.1:0-4261 GCA_040509415.1 Baekduia sp.
CGCACCCGACGCTGCGCGTCTGCTTCGCGATGCTCGCCGGCCTCGCCCCGCTGCACGCCGAGCGCCTGGCGCTGCGTGGCGGCCCGGCCGGCGCTGTCAACAACCCCAACATCTTCTACGACACGTCGTCCTACGGCCGGCGCGCGATCGGCGCGATGGCCGGCGCCGTCGGCCTCGACCAGCTGGTCACGGGCTCTGACCGGCCCGTCGTCGACCCACCGCTCCAGGCCCCGCTCGGCGAGCAGGCCGCGGCCGCCATGGCCACCACCAACGTCCACCGTTTGCTGCACGGGAGAAGCGCATGATCCGCCGTCCCCACACCGACCGCGACCTGTCCCGAGCCGAGTTGGAGCTTGCCGCCGTCGATCTGCTGCACCGCCGCGAGGAGTGGGAGCAGCACGTCTTCCACGACCCCTCGGGCGCTCGCACCTACCACCAGCTCGCGCTCGACGACCACGTCGAGGCGTGGCTGATCTGCTGGAGCGACGGCAACGACACCGGCTTCCACGACCACGACCAGTCACACGGCGCGGTCGGCGTCGCGGCCGGCCAGGTGCGCGAGGAGACGCTCGCCCTCGGTGGCGATCCCGTGGTCCGCGAGGTCGGCGCCGGCGCCGTCTTCTCCTTCGACGCCACCGACATCCACCGCGTCCTGCACATCGGCGAGGAGGCGGCGGTGACGCTGCACCTCTACTCGCCCCCGCTGCGCCGCATGGGCGCCTACGAGGTGCTCGCCGACGGACGGCTCGCCCGGCGCTCGATCTCCGCCGAGCAGGAGCTGGCGCCGGCGACGAGCTGACCCCGCGCGCCTGCTTGAATCAGGCGCATGGCCGACCGTTTCGTGGACCACCTCCTCATCGGCGGTGGCATCGCCGCTGCCACCTGCGCCCAGGAGCTGCGCGAAGCCGGTGCCACCGGCTCGATCCTCCTCGTCGCCCGCGAGCTCGACCCGCCGTACCACCGCCCGCCGATCACCAAGGGCTACTTGGGTGGCAGCGAGACCAAGGACGACACCTTGATCGAGCTGCCCGGCGACGTCGAGGTGCTGACCCGCACCTCCGTCATGGCGCTCGATCCCGCGGCCAAGACCGTCACGCTCTCCAACAAGGAGACGGTCGAGTACGGCACCGCGCTGCTGGCGACCGGCGCGATGGTCCGCCGGCTCCAGATCGACGGCGTCCACCTCGACGGCATCCACTACCTGCGCGCGCTCGGCAACGCCGACTCGCTGATCGAGGACGCCGAGACCGTGGAGAACGTGGTCTGCGTCGGCGGGTCCTACATCGGCTGTGAGAGCGCGGCGACGCTGACGACGCTGGGCAAGCGCGTCACGGTCCTGCTGCAGGAGGAGGAGCCGATGGAGCGCGCGTTCGGACTGCAGGTCGGCCACTGGGTGCGCGACGTGCTCGCGGGCCACGGCGTCCAGGTCGTCGGCAGCGTCGAGGTCGAACGCTTCGAAGGAGAGGGCGAGCGCGTCGCACGCGTCGTCCTGGCCGGCGGGCGCGCGTTCGCCGCCGAGCTGGTCGTCGCCGGCGTGGGCGTCACCCCCGACGTCATGCTCGCGCGCAAGGCCGGGCTGGAGCTCGGCGAGCGCGGCGGCGTGCGCGCCGACGCGCGGCTGCGCGCCCACGGCGTCGAAGGTCTCTATATCGCGGGCGACATCGCCGAGTACGACAGCCCCGCTCACGGTGGCGCCGTGGTCCGCGTCGAGCACGAGGAGCACGCCGCATCTCAAGGCCGCACGGTCGCCCGCAACATGCTCGGCGCCGATGCCGAGCACACCGACGTGCCTTACTTCTTCAGCGACCTGGCCGACTGGGCGTCGTTCGAGTACGTCGGCCCGGCGCTCACGTGGGACGACGAGGTGCTCGAGGGCGACATGGCCAGCGGCGCCTTCACGGTCTGGTACCTCGCCGACGGCAAGGTCGTGGCGATGCTGAGCGCCGGTGGCCACGGCGACATCGAGCGCGCCAAGACGCTCATCGCGTCGGGCGAAGCGCTGGAGTAACGCGCGGCCCGGCTACAGCGTCTTGGTGTCCTCGCCGCCCTCGAGATACTCGAGGTTGTCCTGGTACTCGCCGGCCGACTGCGCGAGCGCGAAGCCGACAAGCCCGTGCAGGAGCAGCGGGAAGATGACGAAGAAGACGATGACGAGGCCGAAGGTGGCCTTGAAGGCGCTGAGGGCGATGACGAGCGACATGCGTGCGGAATCTTACTCTGGCCCGGGACAATTGCGCGGCGCGACGCTGCCGTGGCGCGGCGGCAGCTGGATCGTCCGCTGGCCGATGTTGTCGTCCTCGCGCTCTTCGATGATGTCGTCGAGCGGATCGGCGCGGTGGACGAAGGCGAAACAGCCCTTCAGGCCCGTGATGCTGATCCAGTTCTCGTGGTAGCTGGATGGGTAGATGTCAGCCCAGCCGGGGGAGACGCCGAGGCGCAGCTCCTGGCGGCCGAAGCTCTGGCTGCAGGCCGGGAAGACCTGGTGCTTGGGCGAGCGCGCGAACGTGCGCACGCGCCTGAGGTCGCGGAAGCAATAGGAGAGCTTCGGGCCCGTGCGGATCATGTTCTCGCGCGTGCCGTCGGGGCGCAGCGTCCAGAGCTCGAAGCGCGCCGCCCGCCAGTACTTCCAGTAATGCCCCTGACCGGGGATCGCCTTGAAGTAGACGTAGCCGGCAAGCGGGAAGAAGATCGGCGCGCCCAACCGGTTGCGGATGACCTGGGAGGCGGACGCGAAGCGGTAGCCATTGCGCGTCGCCCGGCCGCTGTGCTCGGCGCGCAGCTCCAGCGCTCCGGCGCCGACGTTGACGATGTGGTTGGTCGCCAACAGCCGCAGCACCTTGCCGGCCTTGCGGACCCGCAGGTCGCCGGGCGGCTTCATGCGCAGGTCCGGGCACTTCAGCTGCAGGATCTCGTCGTTGCAGGGGTTAACCTCGGGCGGCGTCGCGGCTGGGGCGGCGCCACCGCCACCGCCGAGGGTGACGGTCGTCGCAACCAGCGCGGCGAGCAGGGGCACGAGCGAACGGCGGACCGGCATCGGGGCGGTGGAGTCTGCCGGACGGCTCGGCGCGACGCGGCCCGCGTCGGCGGGTGCTGCGAGAATCCGCGCCATGCACGTCGTCGCGCTGGGCTTCGGCCTCGGGTTCGTGGTTGCCGCGGCGGTCGGCCCCATCTCCCTGCTGTGCATCCGCACCGTCTTGCGCGGGGCGCTGGGCACGGGCATCGCGATCGGCGCGGGCGCGGCGGTGATCGACGCGACCTACGCGCTGCTGGGCGCGATCGGCGCCGCCCGGCTCTTGGAGATCGATGCGCTGCGGTTGACGCTCGGTCTCGTCGGCGCCGCGGTGCTCGCGCTGTTGGGGCTGCGCACGCTGTGGTCGGCGTTTCGCGTGCGGCTCGGCGGCGAGAGCGACGACGAGGTCGCCACCCCGTGGCGCGCCTTTCTGACCTCGCTGGCGGCGACCGCCTCGAACCCGACGACGATCCTGTCCTGGGCCGCGGTCTTCGCGGCCGCCTCGACGGCCAGCGCGGTCGACGGCACAGCCGAGACGCTGGCGCTCTGCCTCGGCGTGGGCTGCGGAACGCTGACGTGGTTCACGGTCCTGTCGCTCGGCCTCACCGCGATCCGTGGCCACGTCGGCGACCGGCTGCTCAAGGCCGTCGACATCGGCTCGGGCCTCGGCCTGCTGCTGTTCTCCGGCGCGCTTGGCGTGCGCGCTGCGCGCGACACGCAGTAGGCGGCGCTCCAGTTACTCCTACCTGCGCGGTAGGATTAGGACCGATGATCTTCACGACCAAGGCGGAGTACGGAGTACGGCTCCTCGTCGAGCTGGGTCGCCAGCACGACGCCGCCGGGGTGCCGACTCCGGTGTCGCTCAAGGCGATCGCCGAAGCCGAGGCCCTGCCGCTCGCCTACCTCGAGCGGATCGTCGCCCTCCTCAAGAAGGCCGGCCTCGTCGAGGCCACGCGCGGCGCGCACGGCGGCTACCGCCTGACGCGCCAGCCCGCCGACATTCAGATGGACGAGGTCGTCCTCGCCCTGGAAGGCGGCGTCGCGCCGATGACGTGCTTCGTGGCCGAGGACGGACAGTCCTCGCACGGCCGGGTCGTGTGTAGCCACGAGGCCGACAGCGGCCACGGCTGCGCGACCAAGCTGCTCTGGACCCGCGTCCAGGGCGGCGTCGTCCGGGCGCTGGCCCAGACGACGCTTGCCGAACTCGTCGCCTTCTCCAACCGCACCATCCCGAATCCCACCCCCGTCGCG
>JBEVLC010000299.1:0-18824 GCA_040509415.1 Baekduia sp.
CGATGCGGCCGCGGCCGATCTTCTCCGTGCCGAAGGTCTCGACCATCACCGAGACCGGGTGCGCGACGCCGATGGCGTAGGCGACCTGGACCTCGACGCGCTCGGCCAGGCCGGCGGCCTCGGCCAGCGCGGCAGCCTTGTCGGTGCGCTCCCACGTGAAGTCGGCGTCGTCGCGGCCGAAGTGGCCGTAGGCGGCGGTCTTCTGGTAGATCGGGCGGGGGAGGTCCAGCGCCTCGCGGAAGGCGCCGGGGCGCAGGTCGAAGAACTCGCTGACGAGCTCGGCGATCTTGCCGCGGCCGATCTTCTCGGTGCCGAACGTCTCGACCATCACGCTGACGGGGTGCGCGACGCCGATGGCGTAGGCGACCTGGACCTCGGCGCGGTCGGCGATGCCGGCGGCCACGAGGTTCTTGGCGACCCAGCGCGCCGCGTAGGCGGCCGAGCGGTCGACCTTGCTCGGGTCCTTGCCCGAGAACGCGCCGCCGCCGTGGCGGGCGAAGCCGCCATAGGTGTCGACGATGATCTTGCGGCCGGTCAGGCCCGCGTCGCCGACGGGACCGCCGATGACGAAGCGCCCGGTCGGGTTGACGAGGAACTCCTTGCGCAGTTGGTCGGCGTCGTAGAGCTCGGCCGGCAGGACCGGCAGGACGACGTTCTCCCAGAGATCGGCGGTGATCTGCTCGCGCGTGGCGCGCTCGGCGTGCTGGGTGGAGATCAGCAGCTTCTCGATCGCAACCGGCTTGCCGTCGACGTAGCGGACCGAGACCTGGGTCTTGCCGTCGGGGCGCAGGTAGTCCAGCGTGCCGTCCTTGCGGACCGCCGACAGGCGCTCGGCCAGCTGGTGGGCGAACGTGATCGGGGCCGGCATCAGGTTGGCCGTCTCGTTGGAGGCGTAGCCGAACATCATGCCCTGGTCGCCGGCGCCGGCGACGTCGAGAGCGTCCGTGGAGCCGTCGGAGCGGGCCTCGTCGGCCTTGTCGACGCCCTGGGCGATGTCGGCCGACTGCTTGTCGATCGCGTTGAGGACGGCGGCGCTGTCGGCGCTGAAGCCGAGGTCGGCGTCGACGTAGCCGATCTTGCGGATCGTCTCGCGAGCGACTTCCTGGATGTCGACGTAGGTGTTGGTCGTGATCTCACCGGAGACGACGACCAGGCCCGTGTTGACCAGCGTCTCGCAGGCGACGCGCGAGAGCGGGTCGTCCTTGAGGCAGGCGTCCAGGACGCCGTCGGAGATCTGGTCGGCGACCTTGTCGGGGTGACCCTCGGTCACGGACTCTGAGGTGAAGAGGTACTCGTTGTCGGCGTAGCTCATGGCGTAGGTAGGAGGGATCTCCGCGGTGGATTCGCTGTCAACAGCCTGTTGAAGTCCAGGAAGAGTAGCGGGGAGAGGAAATCACAGTGATTCCCGACCGACAATTGCCAATTGGCAGGTCGGCCAACCTCACTTGTCATCCCGTTGCTTGCGCTCTTTGAAGTCGATGATCAGCGGGATCCCGTCCATGCCGAAGCGCGCGCGCAGCCGGTTCTCGACGAAGTAGGCGTAATCGCGCGTTACCCGGTTGCGGCTGTTGACCTGGATCGCGAAGCGCGGCGGGCGCGTCTCGAACTGGGCCATGTACAACAGGCGCAGGCGCGAGCCCTGCTTGGCCGGCGGCTGGCGCTCTTGGACGACCTCGGCGATGAAGCGGTTGAGCTGCGGCGTCGGGATGCGCGTCTTGACGCGATCGCCGAGGATGATCGCCTCCTTGAGCAGCCGCTCGACGTTGCGGCCGCTGAGCGCCGAGACCGTGAGGACCTTCGGGCGCAGGCGGATCTTGGTGTTGACGCGCGCGCGCTCGTGGTCGAGGTCGGCCTCTTCCATCGGGGCAACGTCCCACTTGTTGAGGACCAGCGCGGTCGCGCAGCCCGCCTTCATCGACAGCTCGGCGATCCGCAGGTCCTGCGCGGTGACGCCGTCGTGGGCGTCGCAGATGACGAGCGCGACATCGGCGCGCTCCACCGCCCGCTGCGAGCGCAAGGTGGTGTAGTACTCGACCGACTCCGACACCTTGCTCTGACGGCGCATGCCGGCCGTGTCGACGACGATCACGCGCCGGCCGTCGACCTCCATCGGGAGGTCGATCGCGTCGCGCGTGGTGCCGGCGACGTCGGAGACGATCACGCGGTCGGACTTCAGGAACTTGTTGACCAGCGAGGACTTGCCGACGTTCGGCCGGCCGATCAGCGCGAGGCGGATCGTCTCATCGTCCTCGGGCTCGAAGTCGCCCTCGGGCAACAGCGCGGTGACGCGGTCCAGCAGGTCGCCGGTGCCGAGCCCTTGTGTGGCGCTGACGGCCACCGGGTCGCCGAGGCCCAAGCTGTAGAACTCGGTCGCCGACGGCACGTCCTTGACCGAGTCGATCTTGTTGGCCACGACGATCACCGGCTTGTCCCAGCGGCGCAGCAGGTCGGCGAGCTCCTCGTCCCCCGGCCGCGCTCCCGCCTGACCGTCGACGACGAACACCGCGAGGTCGGCGTCGGCCATCGCGGCCTGGGCCTGCTCGCGGATCGACCCGGCCATCGGATCCTCGTCAAAGAAGTCCATGCCGCCGGTGTCGATCAGCGTGAACTGGCGCCCGTTCCACTCGCACGGCACCTCGTTGCGATCCCGCGTGATGCCGGGCGCCTCGTGCACGACGGCGATCCGCGACTCGCTGAGGCGGTTGACCAGCGAGGACTTGCCGACGTTGGGGTAGCCGATGACGGCGACCTTGGGGCCCGCGATGCTCATGTGCGCGCCGCCTCGACGCGCGCGACGATCGCGGCCACGACGTCCTCGACGCTCAGGCCCGTGGTGTCCAGCAGCTCAGCGCCCGGCGCGGGCTCCAGCGTGGTGCGGCCGTGGCCGGAGTCGCGCTCGTCGCGCGAGAGCAGTTCGGCGGCGACGTCCTCGGGATCGGCGCCCAGTTCGGCGGCGCGGCGGCGCGCGCGCTCGGCGGGGTGGGCGGTCAGGAAGACCTTGACCTCGGCCTCGGGCGCGACGACGGTCGCGATGTCGCGGCCCTCGGCCACGTAGTCGCCGGCCGCGATCAGCGCGCGCTGCTGAGCGACGAGCGCCTCGCGCACCCGTGGGTCGTTGGCGACCACCGACGCCTGGTCGCTGATCATGGGCGTCCGGATCAGCTCCGTCACGTCCTCGGCGCCCAGCAGCACGCGGTCTCCGTCGAAGGCGATCTCCAGCGCGGCGACCTCGTCGAGGCCGCGGCTGGCGGCCAGCGCGACGCAGCGGTACATGGCCCCGGTGTCGAGGTAGGTGAAGCCGAGCGCGCGCGCGACGGCGCGCGCCACGGTCGACTTGCCGGCTCCGGCAGGTCCGTCAATGGCGACAAGCACGGGCGAGAGGGTATGCGGTCTCCGATGGTGTGGCATCGTCCGCATTCGTCGTGCGCCTGATCGGGCCTCTTCGGGAGAGAGACTTCGCGCTGTTCTGGGCCGGCACCCTGGTGTCGCTGCTCGGCGACGGGATCTACCTCGTGGCCCTCCCCTTCACGGTCCTAGGCCTCGGCGGCGGCGCCGGATCGCTGTCGCTCGTCGGCCTGGCGTGGTCGCTCGGGATGGTCGGCTTCCTGCTCGCGGGCGGCCTGCTGGCCGACCGCTACGACAAGCGCCGCCAGCTGCTGATCGCCGACGCGCTGCGCCTGGTGGCGGTCGGCACCGCCGGCGGGCTGTCGCTCGGCGGCGTGCTGGAGATCTGGCACATGGTCACCCTGGGCTTCGTCTTCGGCGCCGGCGAAGGGCTGACGGGGCCGGCGATGGGCGCGATCGTCCCCGAGCTGGTGCCCGGTCCACTCCTCGTGCAGGCCAACGCGCTGCAGAGCTCGCTGCGGCCGATCGCGCTGCGCCTGGCGGGCCCGGCGCTGGGCGGTGTCACCGTCGCGCTGCTGGACACGGGCGGCGCGCTGCTGGTCGACGCGGCCACGTTCGCGATCTCGATCGCCTGCCTGCTGGCGATGCGCGCGCGGGTTCCTGTGCACGAAGGCGAGCATGAGCCGCTGCTGGCCCAGGTGCGCGAGGCCGCGACGTTCGTGCGCAGCCAGACCTGGCTGTGGGCGACGCTGATCATGGCCGCCATCGCGCTGCTGGTCTTCCTGGGCCCGACCGAGGTCCTGCTGCCGATCCGGATCGAAGGCGACCTCGGCGGGTCGGCTGGCAGCTTCGGCCTGGTCCTCGCCGCCGGCGGCGTCGGCGCGACGCTGGGCGCGTTCGTCCTCGGGCACATCGGCATGCCCAAGCGCGAGATCTCGGTCCTCTACTGGGTCTGGGGCCTGGCGGGCTTCGCCCTCTGCGGCTACGCGCTGGCCCAGACAATCTGGCAACTCGTGATCTTCAGCTTCGCCTTCGGCCTGCTCAGCGGCGCGGGCAACCCGATCTGGTCGACGCTGATGCAGGTGCGGGTGCCCGTCTCCCTGCGGGGCCGCGTGGCCTCGCTGGACTGGCTGGTCTCGGTCGGGCTGACGCCGGTCTCCTTCGCGCTCACCGGCCCGGCAGCGGCGGCGTTCAGCGCGGAATCGGTCCTGCTGGTGGCTGGCCTGATCGCAGGCGCGCTGACGGTCGGGATGCTCTATGCGGTTCCGGGCCTGCGGGCCGAGGACGGCGGCATCGCGCGCGCCGCCGCGGCCGAGCCGCCGGACCCTCAGCCCTTCAGCAGCACGCCCAAGTCGTCGGCGAACGTCGGGTAGGAGACGTCGGCGGCCTCCATGCCTTCGACGGTGACACCCTCGTCGGAGGCCAAGCCGGCAATTGCGCCGAGCATCGCCAGGCGGTGGTCGCCGTGGGAGGCGATCGTGCCGCCCTTCAGCCCGCCGGTACCGCGCACGACGAACCCGTCGTCGGTCGCCTCGAGGTCGCCGCCCAGGCCGTTGAGGCCGTCGACGACGGTCGCGATCCTGTCGGACTCCTTGAGCCGCAGCTCGTGGGCGCCGCGGACGATCGTCTCGCCCTCGGCAAAGCAGCCCAGGAGCGCGACCAGCGGCAGCTCGTCGATCGCCAGGGGCACCTCCTCGGCCTCGACGATCGTGCCGGTCAGCGGGCCGTGGGCGATGTCGAGGTCCCCCGCCGGCTCGGTGCCGACGACGCCATCGCCCGGCGCCTCCTCCAGCTCGCCGACGACGATCCCGCCCATCCGCTCGAGGATCCGGTGAAAGCCCGTGCGCGTCCAGTTGGTGCCGCTCCCCACGACCTGGATCCGCGAGCCGCCGACCAGGACGCCGGCGGCGATCAGGAACGCCGCGGAGGAGGGGTCGCCGGGCACCGTGATGTCATCGAGGACGAGCTCGTCAACGCTGGTGACCGTGATGTGGCGGCCGTTGCGATGCACGGTGACGCCCGCCGAGGTGAGCATCCGCTCGGTGTGGTCGCGCGACGGCGCCGGCTCGACGACCGTCGTCGCACCGTCGGCCATCAGGCCGGCCAGCAAGACGCAGGACTTGACCTGCGCCGAGGCCACGGGCAAGTCATAGGCGATGGAGCGCAGGTGCGCGCCACGCACGGTGAAGGGCGCCAGGCGACCGTCGACCGCGTCGATCGTCGCGCCCATCCGCGTCAGCGGCTCGGCGATGCGGTCGATCGGGCGCGTGCGGATCGACGCGTCGCCGTCCAAGGTGTAGGACCTGCCCTCCTGGCCCGCCAGCCAGCCCGGCAGCAGGCGCATCAGCGTGCCGGCGTTGCCGACGTCGATCGGCGCGCCGGGCTCGGTGGCGTTACGCAGGCCGGTGCCGCGGATCGTCACGACGTCCTCGTCGACGGTGACCAGCGCGCCCAGCGCCCGCATGGCGTTCAGCGTCGACGTCGTGTCCTCGGCGTGCAGGTAGTTGCGCACCCGCACAGGCTCGGCAGCCATCGCGCCGAGGATCGCGGCGCGATGGGAGATCGACTTGTCGGCCGGCGGCGCGACGGTGCCGCGCAGGCGCTTGGCGGGCGACCACTTGACGCTCGTCATGCCAACACCTCCTCGACCAGCTGGCGCGCGCGCTCGGCATGGTCCTCGGCCACCCAGAGGGCGACCTCGCCGCTGCGGAAGTCGGGCTGGGGCGAGAGGCTCATGTCGTGGATGTTGATCCCTGCGCGGGAGAGGGTGAGGGCGAGATCGGCGATCACGCCGGGGCGGTTGGGCACGACGACGCGGACCTCGCGCAGCGGTCCGCCGGTCATGCCGACGTCCAGGAGGGCGCGGCGCTGCGTGCCGGCGGTCGCTTGCCAGGACTCCAGTGCCGAGCCGTCGCCGGCGGCCAGCAGCGCGCGCGCCTCGGCCAGCAGCTCGATCGTCTGGTCAAGGCCGTCGAGGACCGCGTCGCGGTTGGCGTCGTAGATCCCCGCCCACAACGGCGGGTTGGCGCCGGCGACGCGCGTGGCGTCGCGAAACGACGGGCCGACGACCGGGATCGCCTCGTCGCCCAGCGCACGCGTCGCCTGCGTGACGAGCGCGTTGGCGACGACGTGCGGCACGTGGGAGAAGGCGGCCATCAGGCGATCGTGGTCGGCGTGGCCGATGACGGTCGGGACCGCGCCGATGCCGGTGACGAAGCGGTGCAGGCGCTCCAGCAGGATGCCCTCGCTGTCGGCACGCGGCGTGAGGTACCAAGTGGCGCCAGCGAAGAGGTCGGCACGGGCGTGCTCGACGCCCGCGACCTCGGCGCCCGCGAGCGGGTGGCCACCGATGTAGTTGACGCCGGCGATGGACTCGACCAGCGCGTGCTTGGTCGAGCCGACATCGGTCACCACGGCGCCCGCGACGTGCTCGCACGCCTGGGCGATCCGCTGCGCCAGCGCCTGCACCGGCGCCGCGACCAGCGCGACGTCGGCCGGCCCGAGGTCTGCGGGATCATCCACCGCCACGTCCACGACGCCGCGCTCCAGCGCCAGCTCCCGCACCCGCGGATCGGGGTCGAAGCCGGTGACGTGCGCCCCCAGCCGCTCGCGTGCCGCGAGACCGACCGACCCGCCGATGAGGCCGAGCCCGAGCAGCGCGAGGCGCGGACGAGCGGCCTCTGTGTCGGCCTCCGTCACGCCGCGGCGGCGTTCTGTGCCGCGGCCGCGCCGAACGGCAGCTTGCCAGCGAGCATCGCGGCCTGCTCGACCTTGGCGGCGTATGCCTTGAAGCCGTCGACGCGCAGCTGCTGCGGGCCGTCGCAGATGGCCTCGTCGGGCTCGGGATGGGTCTCGACGATGATGCCGTCAGCACCGGCGGCGGCCGCGGCCAGCGAGAGCGGCTCGACCAGCACGCGGCGCCCGGCAGCGTGGCTGGGGTCGACGACGACCGGGAGGTGGGTCATCTCCTTGAGCACCGGGATCGCGGTGAGATCGAGCGTGAAGCGGTAGGCGGTCTCGAAGGTCCGGATGCCGCGCTCGCAGAGCAGCACCGACTCGTTGCCCTCCTTGAGGACGTACTCGGAGGCCATGATCAGCTCCTCCAGCGTCGCCGACAGCCCGCGCTTGATGAGCACCGGGATGCCGCTGCGCCCGATCTCCGACAGCAGCGGGTAGTTCTGCATGTTGCGCGCGCCGATCTGGATGACGTCGGCGACCTCGGCGACCGCCTCGATGTCGCGCGCGTCCATCAGCTCGGTGACGATCGGCAAGCCGGTTCGCTCCTTGGCCTCCGCCAGCAGCCGCAGCCCTTCAGCGCCCAGCCCCTGGAACGCGTACGGCGAGGTCCGCGGCTTGTAGGCGCCACCGCGGAACATCGTCGCGCCGGCGGCGAGCATCGCGTCGGCGGTGTCGAGCGTCTGGTCGCGGGTCTCGACGGTGCACGGGCCGGCGATCAGCGCGAAGTGCTCGCCGCCGATCTTCGCGCCGCCGAGGTCCAGGACAGTCCGGACATCGCCCTTGAACTGCGTGGAAGCCAGCTTGTAGGGCTTGAGGATCGGGACGACCTTCTCGACCCCTTCGTGGCCCTCGAGGCCGAGGCGCGCCACGTGCTCGGGGTCGCCGACGGCGCCGATCACCGTGACCTCCTCGCCTCGGCTCGGGTGCGCCTGAGCGCCAACGGACTCGATCCGCTCGATCACGGCTTGCACCTGGTCTTCGGTGGCCGTCGGCTTCATCACGATCATCATCTGGAGGTTCCTTCTACAGCTTGGAGGTGGAGTCTAAAGAGGCGAGTTGCCGTGCACGTCAACGATCGTGCACGCAGGAGTGCTTTCCGGCGCTCGACCCGAAGGGTCCGATGCGGACGCGGCCTCACGGCCGGCCGAGCGCCTAGCTAAATCGCCAATACCAAGCGGCGGAGGTCCCGCTGCCCACCTGCATGCGCACGCCGGCCGTCTGGCCGTCGGGAGTGCGCTTGGTGAGGGACATACGGGACATGAACCGCGGCCAGTGTACGCAAAGGCAGGATGGTTGGGAACCCCTGCCCGTGCCGTCTGGCTACGGCAGCAGCTCGCGCAAGCCGCCCAAGAAGCGCTGGTTCTGTTGCGGCGTGCCATAGGTGACGCGCAGCGCGCCGGCCCTGCCTAGTGCCGCGCCAGCGCGCACGAGCACGCCCCGCTCGCCAAGGCCCTTGACGACTACCGCCTCGACCTCGCCGGGCTCCTGACCGTCCCACACGGGCAGGTCGAACCAGGCGAAGTTGGCCTGCGAAGCCGCCGGGACGATGCCCAGCTCGCCAAGACCGTCCTCGATCTCCAGACGGGCCATGATCGCGCGCTCGACCCGTTGGGCGACCGCGTCGCCGTGCTTGAGCGACTCGACCGCGGCGGCCTGCGCGGCGGCGTTGCAGAAGAACGGCTGGCGGACTTGGTTGACCGCGGTGACGAACGCGTCGGAACCGCAGAGCGCATAGCCGACGCGCAGCCCGCACAACCCGTACACCTTGCTGAACGTGCGCAGCAGGACCAAGTTGGGGTGCTTCTTGAGCAGGTCCAGCGACGCATCGGGATCGTCGAGCGTGTTGTACTCGCAGTAGGCCTCGTCGAGCAGCACGCAGACGTGCTTGGGGACCTTGGCGACGAACTCGGCGATGTCGGCCAGGGCGACCGCGGTCGACGTGGGGTTATTGGGGTTGCAGACGACGACCAGCCGCGTTGCGGCGGTGATCTCGGCCAGCATCGCGTCGAGGTCGTGCTCCTGGGCCTCGTTGAGCGGTACCTGGATCTGCGTGGCACCGGTCGCGGCGGCCAGATGCGGGTAGACGCTGAACGAGGGCCACGCGTAGACGAGCTCGGCGCCCGGCTCCAGCAGCGCCTCGCCGGCGGCCAGCAGGATGTCGCACGAGCCGTTACCGATCGCGATCCGCGACGCCGGCACCTCGTAGCGGTCGCTGAGCGCGGCGCGCAGCTTGGCGTTGGTCGGGTCTGGATAGCGGTTGACCCCGGTGAGGATCTCGGCGATCGCGGCGATCACCGGCTCCAGCGGCGGCTCAGGCGACTCGTTGGACGCCAGCAGCGCGACGTCCTCGGGCAGCGCGTAGGCAGCAGCTGCGGGGTACACCGGTATGCGGCTCACCGCCGCGGAGAACTCGATGGCCATTGCGCTCAGGCTACCTGCGCCGCGGGAACGAGCGCTCTGCGCGAGCTTGCCGCTCGGAACCTCGCCCTCTGGGCGAGCGTTCCGCGGCTACTGGGCGGATTCGAGGTCCATGCGCAGCTTGCGCGCCTCGCCGAGGTAGACGTGCTGGGCCACGTGGTCGTCGGCGGCGTAGTAGTGCATCAACACGCGGATGACGCGAGGCAGCGAGCCCGGGACCGGGACCTCGCGGGCGCACATCAGCGGCACCTGGTCAAAGCCCAGCTGCCGGGCCGCCACGGCAGGGAACTGGGCGTCGAGGTCCTCGGTCAGCGTGAACAGGCAGCTGACGACGTCCGCGGGCGTGAGGCCGTTGCGCTGCATGATGTCGCGCATCAGCGTCTCGGTCGCGGCGAGGATCTCGTCGGAGCTGTTGCGTTGAACAGTGGTGGCGCCTCTGAGGGCGAAGAGCCGCATCGGCGCGCCATGATGCCAGGTGGCAGGTCGTCGCTCGTTCGTCCAGCCCGCTCCGCCTCGGGGCGTTCCCGGCCGACTGCCCGAGGTGATGGGATCCTTCCTGCCGATCTGCCTCGCGGTGGTCGCCGTCTGCGACCTGCTGACCGCCGCGCTGCTGGCCACGCAGTTCCTCGGCCGCGGCTCCTCCCAGTTGCTCGGGCTCGCGGCCACCTATCTCGCGGCGGGGCTGCTGGCCACCGTCCATCTCCTCGTCCTTGACGGCGCGGTGACCCACGACGCGCTGCTCGGCGCTGCCGGCGATCAGGCGCCGGCCTGGCTGTGGGCGATCGGCCACGGCATGCTGCCGCTCGGGCTCGCCGTCGCGCTCTGGGGCGGACCGGCCGATGCCCGCCGGCGCCTCGCTGGACCGACCGCCCGCCGCGGCCGCGCCGTCGTGCTGTCGTTCTCCTTCGTGACCGCCACGGTCGCGGGGCTCGCCTGGCTGGTCATCAGCCTCGGCGCCTCGCTACCGACCGTCGTCGAGGACGGCGGCCTGTCAGCGCTGGGCCTGATCGGCGCCGCCCTCGTGCTCGCCCTCGACCTCCTCGCGCTGCTCGTCGTCGCCCGCCGCGGGCGCCGCACCGCGATCGAGCGCCGCCTGCTCGTGGTCGTCGCCTGCGTCCTGGCGGCCACGGCGCTGACGCTCGTCACGCTCTCGCGCGACACGGTTGTCTGGCACGCCTCGAGCGTCCTGGATCTCGTCGCCTCGGCGCTCCTGCTCTCCCTGCTGCTCGGCGGGATCCGCCGGCTCGGCGTCCTCGGTGGCGCCGCCGACGCGCGCGCCGGCGCCGTCGACGCACTAACCGGCGTGCGCACGCGCGCCGCCACGCTCGTGGCCGCCGAGCATCTGCACCGGACCCGCGCCGCCGGCGCGCCGCTGGGCCTGGCGCTCATCGACGTCGACGGCCTCAAGGCGATCGGCGACGAGCACGGGCCGCTGGCCGCCGACGCCGTCCTGATGTCGGTCGCGGGCCGGCTACGCACGCTGCTGCGCGACCGCGACATCCTCGGCCGCGCCGGCGAGGAGGGCTTCCTGACCCGGCTGCCCCACACCCACGCCGCCGGCGTGACCCTCGCCGACGACCGCGCGGGCGCCGGGATCCGCGAGCAGAAGGTCGGGACATGGGCCTTCGACGTGCGCACGACGGCCTCGGCCGGGATCGCGATGGTCAGCGCGGGAGATCAGGCGATCGCCAAGGCGCTCGCCGCCGCCGACCAGGCGCTCAACCAGGCCAAGGCCCATGGGCGCGACCAGGTCGTCAGCCCTACACGGGCGCAGGTGGTGCCGCTGCGTCGTGCAGCCGCTGGACCTCCGCGGGGCTGAGCTGCCGCGCCTGGCCCTCGGGCAGATCGCCGAGGCGCAGCGGACCGAAGGCGACGCGTTTGAGCCGCGCCACCGGATGGCCGACCTCCGCGCACATCCGCTTGATCTGACGGTTGCGGCCTTCGTGCAGCGTGATCTCCAGGATCCCTGGCTTGAGCTCGCGCACCTCGGCCGGCGAGGTGATGCCGTCGTCCAGGACCACGCCCTCGCGCAGCCGGCGCAGCGCCTGCTCCGGGACCGCGATGCCACCGCGGCCGACGTGAGCCACGTAGACCTTCGAGACCTCGTAGCGCGGGTGCGTGAGATGGTTGGCGAGGTCGCCGTCATCGGTCAGCAGGACCAGGCCGGTGGTGTCGGCGTCGAGACGGCCGACGGGGTAGAGCCGCCTGCCGGGCGCATCGACCATGCCGACGACGGTCGGGCGACCGTGGGTGTCCCTGGCGGTCGAGACGACGCCGCGCGGCTTGTGGACCAGCCACACCGCACGCTCCTCCCCGGCACGGCCGATGGCGACCAGCTGCCCGTCGACCATGACCAGATGCGTGTCGTCGGTGTCGCGCGCGGGGTCGGTGATGATGACGCCATCGACCGTGACGCGGCCGGCGGCGATGATCACCTCGGCCCTGCGACGAGAGGCGACGCCAGCGTGAGCGAGGTATTTCGCAAGGCGCATCTCCAGTCGAGGCTAGCCTGTATTCGCCCCATGGACCTCCAATGCCTCGACAGCACCCTCGCCGACCTCGGTGAGCCGCCCTTCCGCGCCAAGCAGGTGTGGGAGTGGACGGCGCGCGGGACGGCGTCGTATGAGGCGATGACCAACCTGCCGGCGGCGGTGCGCTCCGAGCTGACCGAGCGCGTCCCGTTCTCCACGCTGGAGGTCACCAACGAGGCCCATTCCAAGGACGGCACGATCAAGGCCTTGTTCTCGACGCGCAAGGACGGTCGCCCCGTCGAGGCCGTGTTGATGCGCTACCGCGACGGGCGCCGCTCGTTGTGCTTGTCCTCGCAGTCGGGCTGCCCGCTGACGTGCACCTTCTGCGCGACGGGCACGATGAAGTTCGGGCGCAACCTCACGGTGAGCGAGATCCTCGACCAGGCGCTGCACTTCCGTCGCATCGAGGAGGTCGACCACGTCGTCTTCATGGGCATGGGCGAGCCGATGATGAACCTCGACAACGTGCTCGAAGCCTGCCGGCGCCTGCCCGACGTCGGCGTCACGCACCGGCGCACGGCGATCTCGACGGTCGGGTGGAAGCCGGGGATCGAGGCGCTGACCGAGAGCGACATGCCGATCCGCCTGGCGCTCTCGCTGCACGCCGCCGACGAGGCCTTGCGGTCGCAGATCATGCCGGTCAACGACCGCTACCCCTTGTCGGAGGTGCTCGCCGCGTGCGACCGCTTCTACGAGGCCAAGAAGCGCATGATCTTCATCGAGTACGTGATGCTCAAGGGCGTCAACGACTCCTACGCGCAGGCTGTCCAGCTTGCCGACGTGCTCGATCCCAAGAAGTACAAGATCAACTTGATCCCCTACAACCCGACCGGCACCTACGACGGCTCGGGACGCGAAGCGATCGGCGCCTTCAAGGCGGCGCTCGAGGAGCACGGGATCGGCGC
Organism: Baekduia sp.; assembly: GCA_040509415.1. Lineage (GTDB taxonomy): Bacteria > Actinomycetota > Thermoleophilia > Solirubrobacterales > Solirubrobacteraceae > Baekduia. Next base: position 12,938 of record JBEVLC010000299.1, read on the forward strand.
GACCGTCCGGCTGACGCGCGGCCAGGACATCGAGGCGGCCTGCGGCCAGCTGGCCGCCAAAGCGCTGGCTTCGGCCTCCTGAGCGATGCCCGCGCTGACCCTCGACGCCCTCCATCGCGAGGCCCGCGAGCTGGAGCGCGCGCACCGGCGCGGCGATCCGGCCGCGCTGGCCCGCGTCGCGCCGTTCCGTCCCGACCCGGCCAAGCCGCTCAAGGCCGCCGGCGCCCTGCTGGTGATCGCCCGCGAGCGCGGCTTCCCGACCTGGGTCAAGTTGCAGTCCTACGTCGAGCGGCTCGACCTCGGCGGTGAGGGACTTGAGCACGCGTTCCACACCGACATGGAGTACTACGAGGGACGCGCCGACGGGCTGCTCGCCTCGGCGCGGGACCGGACGCCGAGCGCCGCCGCGGCGTTCGAGGGCGAGCGTGTCGAGATGACGCCGCAGGGTGCGCGCGTGGTCGTCGCCCAGCGCCATGGCTTTGCCAGCTGGTCGGCGCTGCGCCGCCACGTCGACGGGCTGGCCGAGAGCGGCGAGCCGTTCGCGCGGGCCTACCGGGCGCTGGAGGAGCGTCGACATGGTGATCTCGCGACGTTGCTGGCGCAGTTCCCGGAGCTGGCGACGGCGCGTGGGACCAACGGCAACGCGTTGATCAACATGGCCTTGGATGCCGAGACCTTCCGTGTGTTGTTGGACGCGGGCGCCGACATGGCCCATCCCAACGCCCACGGCTGGACGCCGCTCCATCAGGCGGCTTACGGCAACCGCGGTGACTTGGCGCAGCTGCTGCTCGACGCGGGCGCGCCGGCTGATGTCTCGGCGCGCGGGGCGGGCGGCACACCGCTGGTCGTCGCGCTGTTCTGGGGGCATCGCGAGGTGGTCGGCGTCCTGCTGGCCGCCGGGCGCCATCCGGGCAACCTGCGCGTCGCGGCCGGGACCGGCGACGTGGAGACGATCGGCGAGATGGTGTCGGCCGACGGCGTCGTCAGCGAGGCGGCCGGCGCGCTGCGCGGCTTCTACCGGCCACATGGCGGCTTCCCGGAATGGGCTCCGGCCGACGACCCGCAGGAGATCGTCGACGAGGGGCTGGCCTGGGCCGCGCGGGCAGATCGCGTCGAGGCGCTCTCGCTGCTGGTGGAGCGGGGCGCGCGAATCGACGCGGATGTCTACCGCGGCACCGCGCTGGCGTGGGCGGCGGTGAACGGCCGCGTGGCAGCGGTGACGCGCCTGATCGAGCTGGGCGCCGACGTCGACGCCCGCGCCACCTTCGGCGGCCCGACCCACGGCGAGGGCGTCACCGCGCTGCACATCGCCGCGCAAGCCGGACAGACGATGGCGGTCGAGACGCTGCTGGCGGCCGGCGCCGACCCATCGCTGCGCGACGCGCTCTATGACGGCCCGGCGTCGGGGTGGGCGGCGCAAGGCGGACACGCCGCGCTGGCCGACCTGTTGCGCGAGCGCGAGCGCTAAGGCTCGTCGTCGGTCGGCGGCTCGTCGTCGTCGGGCTCGTCGCCTTCGGCCGCCGCCTCGTCCTCCACCGCCCCCTGCGTCGGCGGCGTCGCGCCGGCTCGCGCCTCGCCCGCGCGCAGCAGGCGCTCGCGCAGGTCGGCCTCCTCCTCGGGCGACGGATCCCACTCCTCGATGTCGGGCAAGTCGTCGAGCGATGTCATCCCGAAGAGCTTGAGGAACAACGAGGTCGTGCGGTAGAGCACGGCGCCGAACGGCGAGCGGCCGGACTCCTCGATCAGCCCGCGCTCCAGCAGCGTGCCGGCGGCCGAGTCGGCGCTGACGCCGCGGATGCGCGTGATCTCCGGGCGCGACACCGGCTGCAGGTAGGCGACGATCGCCAGCGTCTCGGCTTGGGCGGGCGACAGCGGCGGCGTCCGCGGCTTGGAGAGCAGCCGCCGCGCGGCCTGCTCGGTGTCAGCCGCGGTGGCCAGCGTCCAGCCACCGGCGAGCTCGCGCAGCTCCAGCCCGCGTTGTCCGGGCGCAAACGCCTCGCCCAGCTCGGCCAGCGCCTCGCTCAGCGCCTCCTCCTCGCACTCGCACGCGGCGAGCAGCTCCATCTCGGTGACGGGCTCGGCCGAGAGGAACAGCAGCGCCTCGACGGTGCGCGCGAGATCCGTCACGCCACGGCGGCCGCGGGCACGGACGCCTCAGCCGCGCCCGGGCGGATCTCGATCTCGCCGAACGGCTCGTCCTGCGACCAGGTCGCCTCACCCTGCTTGTAGAGCTCCAGCAGCGCGAAGAGCGTCACGCAGACCGTCACGCGATCCGCGCCGCGCACGGCCTCTTCGAAGGTCGTGCGCGTGCCCGAGCGCAGCAGCCGGCGCAGGTGCGCCAGGCGATCGGCGACCGACACGCGCGGGATCGTCAGGTGGCGGATGTCGACCCGCGGCGGCATCGCGAGCATGCTGCCGATCGCGCGACCCAGCCGCGCGGGCTTGTAGACGCCCTCCATGTCGACGATCTCGGTCACGCGCAGGTGCTCGGGCAGCGGCGCGCTGCGGAAGCGCACGCCGTCCTCGGAGCGCAGCTTCTCGATCAGGTGCAGCGCGGCGGAGCGGTAGCGCTTGGCCTCGAGCATCCGCGCCAGCAGCTCCTCGGCGGCGATATCGGGCTCGAAGTCGAGCAGCTCCTCGTCCTCGCGCGGCAGCATCAGACGCGACTTCAGCTCCAGCAGCGCGGCGATGAGCACCAGGAACTCCGTGGCGACCTCGAGGTCGAGCTCGCCACGCGCCTCCAGGACGTCGATGTAGGAGAGGACGACATCGGCCAGCTCCACCTCCAGCAGATCGACCTCCTCGCGGAGGACCAGCGTCAGCAGGAGGTCGAACGGGCCGGTGAAGACCTCGAGGTCGAGCTCGAGCTCGGCGACCAGGGTGCTCATACCGGCAAGACCGTAGCGAGCGGTCCCGACGCCCTCGCCCGCGCTGCCCGCATTCTGCGGAGATTCAGCCGCGCGGGCCGACCCCGATCGCCTGACGGACATCGGCCAGCGTGTCCCGCGTGATCGCCCGCGCCTTGACGGCGCCCGCGGCGAAGATCGCCTCCAGCGCGTCCTCGTCGGCCCGCAGCGCCTCGTAGCGCCCGCGGACGGGATCCAGAAGGGCATTGACCGCCTCGGCGGTCGCCGCCTTCAGATCGCCGTAGCCACGCGCATCGGCCAGCGACGCCTCGACCTCGGCAAACGACGTGCCGCGGGCCGCCGCCAGGATGTCGATGAGGTTCGACACGCCCGGCTTGCTCGGGTCGCGCGCGATCCGCGGCGGGTCGTCGGAGTCGGTCACCGCGCGCTTGAACTTCTTCTCGACCGCCTTGGCGTCATCGAGCACGTAGACCGTGCCCTCCGGCGTGCCGCTCGTGGTCGACATCTTCGACGTCGGATCCTGGAGGTCCATGATCCGCGCGCCGACGCTCGGGATCCGCAGCTCGGGCACCACCAGGACCTCGCCAAAGCGCTCGTTGAAGCGCTGGGCGACATCGCGCATCAGCTCGACATGCTGGCGCTGGTCGTCGCCGACCGGCACCTCATTGGCACGGTAGGCGAGCACATCAGCGGCCATCAGCACCGGGTAGGTGAAGAGGTCAGCGGAGACCAGGTCGCGCTGGCGCGCCGACTTCTCCTTGAACTGGTGCATGCGGTTGAGGTCGCCGTGTGCGGTGACGGCGCCGACGTGCCAGGCCAGCTCGGTGTGCTCAGGGATGTCGCTCTGGCGGATGAAGATGCACTGCTCAGGATCGAGGCCGGCAGCGAGCAGGATCGCGGCGGTGTCGTAGACGCGCTCGCGCATCTCAGCGGGCTGCCACGGCACCGTCATCGCATGGAGGTCCACGACGCAGAAGATCGCGATGTCGCCGGCGTCCGCCGCGCGCTGCTGCCCCTCGACGTACTGCACGATCGCCCCGATGAAGTTGCCGAGGTGCTTGCGCCCGGTGGGCTGGATCCCGCTGAAGATGCGCATCGCGGCGGAGTCTATGAAGCGGCGCGCTGGCGCAGGAGCGCGACGACGGTGGCGAGCAGGGCCGCTCCGGAGAGCGCGGGCGCCTTGTCGGCGATCGTCAGGTAGCTGGCCAGCGCGACGAGCGCGAGGACAGTGAGCACGCGCAGCAGGAAGTAGATGAAGGTCTCGAGCGAGTCGGACTTCGGGGTCAGCCACGGCTTGGGTTCGGTCAACGCTCGCCTCGCAACGCTCGCGGCATCACGAGCGACGAAGGGACGGACCAGAACCAACTACGAAGGCGACCCGCTTCCTGGAACTATCCCCGATCTCTCCCGGGGCACCGCCGGATGCCCAGCGGAGAAGCGGCGTCTGAACGTTCCCCGCCTAGTCGGGGAACTATGTTGCGACCGACGCTATCCGATCGCTGCGATGTCGTCTACCGCGAGTCGAGACCGGGTAGCCGCGTGGGAACGTGGATCCCGTCAGCAAGACCCCGACCAAGCCCATCGACTACGCCGCGCTGAGCGCCGGCTACGGCGCGCTGACCGGTGCGCTGCTCGTCGCGACACGGGCCAAGGACGCGCCGGCGATCCGGCCGGGTGAGCTGCCGGTGATGGGGCTCGCGACCTTCGCGCTGGCCAAGCTGGTCGCCAAGGAGAAGGTCGACTCGTGGGTGCGCGAGCCGTTCCTGGAGGAGAAGCCCAACGGCGAGCGGCGGCCGAAGGGCAAGCGCCTGCGCTACGCCGTCGGCGAGCTGCTGAGCTGCACGCGCTGCGTGGGCTCGTGGAGCGCGCTGGGCCTCGTCGGGATGCGGCTCCTGCGCCCGCGCGAGGCGCAGGTCGTCCTCCCCGTCCTCGCGCTGGCCGCCGCCAACGACTGGCTGCAGACCGGCTTCACGACCCTCTGCGCCGAGGCCAACCTCGCGCAGCGCCACGTCGACACGCAGCCGGCCGAAGCGGGCAGCACCGCCCGCTTCGACCGCACCGCTCCTAAAGCGGCTGGCGGATGATGGGCGTCTTGGCCGCGCGTGCCTCGTCGAGGCGGCGGACGGGCGTGGTGTAGGGCGCGTTCTGGGCGATGAGGGGGTCGCCGTCCGCTTCCTCGAGGATCTTCGCGATCGCCTCGGCGAAGCCGTCGAGCGTCTCGCGCGTCTCGGTCTCGGTCGGCTCGACCAGGAGCGCCTCGTCGACGAGCAGCGGGAAGTAGACCGTCGGCGGGTGGTAGCCGTGGTCAAGCAGGCGCTTGGCCAAGTCCAGCGTCTTGATCCCCAGGTCCTTCTTCATCGGCGACCCGCTCAGCACGAACTCGTGCATGCACAGCTCGCCGAAGGCCAGCGGCAGCTTGTCGGCCACCCCGTGCTCCTTGAGCTTGGCCAGCAGGTAGTTGGCGTTGAGCACCGCGGTCTCCGACGCGTCCTTCAGCCCCTCGGCCCCGAGCGAGCAGATGTAGGCGTAGGACCGCACGAAGCAGCCGTAGTTGCCCTGGAAGCCACGCAGCTTGCCGATCGACTGCGAGCCGGGGCCCTCGGTGGGCGTGCTCGTGAGATCGAAGGTGCCGTCGGCGAGCTTCTGGATCACCGGAACCGGCAGGTACGGAGCGATGCGGTCGCTCACGGCGATCGGACCGGAGCCCGGGCCACCGCCGCCGTGCGGCTGCGTGAACGACTTGTGCAGGTTGTAGTGGACGATGTCGAAGCCCATGTCGCCCGGGCGCGAGACGCCCATGACGGCGTTGAGGTTCGCGCCGTCGTAGTAGAGCGTCGCGCCGACGGCGTGGACGATCTTGGCGATCTCCTCGATGTTCGGATCGAACACGCCGAGCGTGTTCGGGTTCGTGAGCATCAGCGACGCGGTCTCGTCGGAGACCTTCGCGCGCAGGTCGTCGAGGTCGACGCCGCCGTGCTCGTCGGTGCCGACCTTGACCACCTCATAGCCACCCATGGTCA
>JBEVLC010000300.1:0-8886 GCA_040509415.1 Baekduia sp.
CCATGAACGCGGCGGCCAATGCGAGGATCGCGACGAGGCCCGGAACGATGAAGCAGACGCCGGCGACCAGCGCCCCTGCGCGCCCCCGCAGGCGATGCCCACACCAGACCGCAAGCTGCGTCGAGGCCGGGCCCGGCAGCAGGTTGACCGCGGCGATCGCGTCCTCGAAATCGGCGGCGTCGATCCACCCGCGACGGTCCACGCACAGCTCGCGTAGCAGCGCGATGTGGGCGGGCGGCCCGCCAAAGCCCACGCACCCGATCCGCCCCCACTCGCGCGCGATCGTCGTCAGCGGCGGGGACACCCGGCGGATCCTAGGCGGTGAACCGATCGTGGCTCGTGACGATCTTGAGGCGCGCTTCAGGCAACCCACATCAGGAGTTCAGGCCGCTGGCCGATCATCTTTGTCATGGACGCAGAGCTGACCCTCGAGCAGGCCCGGGAGATCGACCTCCTGCGCCGGCGCCACCCCGGCGCCGTGCTCCGCGTCCACGAGCGCTCGTGGGGCGTCCTGGTCGAGGTCGTCCGCGGCACGCACACCGTGGCGCTCGAGCGCTTCGAGTTCGGCGGCGCGATGGTGCGCGACGCGCCGATCCGCCTGGCCGCCTGACCTGCACGCCGGCGCCACTAGGCTTAGGCGTCTGCATGGAAAAGCTAGAGCTGCGCTCCACCGACCTCATCACCGACAACGTGGGCAAGCTCGCCGAGCTGTTTCCGAACGTCGTCACCGAAAGCCTCGATCCCGACGGCAACGTGGTGCGCGCGATCGACTTCGACCTGCTGCGCCAGGAGCTCGCCGACCGTGTCGTCGAAGGTCCGCAGGAGCGCTACCAGCTCGATTGGCCCGGTAAGCGCGCGGCGCTGCTGGCCGCCAACGCGCCGATCGCCAAGACGCTGCGGCCAGTCCGCGAGGAGTCCGTTGGCTTCGACACGACCAAGAACCTCTTCATCGAGGGCGACAACCTCGAAGCCCTGAAGCTCCTCCAGGAGTCCTACCTGGACAAGGTCAAGCTCATCTTCATCGACCCGCCCTACAACACGGGTAACGACTTCCTCTACGCGGATGACTTCGCCGAGTCGACCGCCGAGTACCTCAAGCGATCCGGACAGGTCGACGAGCAAGGCGGCCGGCTCGTCGCCAACTCCGAGTCCAACGGCCGCTTTCACTCAGATTGGCTCAGCATGATGTACCCGCGCCTGCGGCTGGCGCGCAACTTCCTGACCAGCGACGGCTCCATCTTCGTCTCGTGCGACTTCCACGAGAGCGCCAACCTGCGGGCGTTGATGGACGAGGTCTTCGGCGCCTCCAACTTCATCGCCGAGTTCATCTGGCAGCACAGCGTGCAGCCCAAGGGGTACTCCAGCACCGTCTCGGTGCACCACAACACCATCCTCTGCTACCGGCGCAGCGAGGAGTTCGCGCTGCAACCGCTGGCTCGCACCGACGAGCACAACCGCAACTACCGCAACCGCGACGACGACCCCCGGGGACCTTGGCGCGCGGGCGACGTGCGCAACGCGCTCCCCCGCCCCAAGCTCCGTTACCCGCTCGAGACGCCGAGCGGAAACCTCATCGCCCCGCCGGACAACGGCTGGCGGTGGAGCCGCGAGACGATGCAGGCCAAGATCGACGACGGCGAGATCGTCTTCAACGCGGACGAGACGGCCATCACCCGCAAGATCTACCTCGACACGGTGCAGGGGCGAGCCGTCGAGTCGCTCTGGCAGGGCGCGGACGTCGGGGTGACGAGGGACGCCGCCCGCGAGATCAAGTCCCTCTTCGACGGCAAGCAGGTCTTCGACACCCCGAAGCCCACCAAGCTCATCGAGCAGATCATGTGGATCGCGGGCGTCGGCGCGGGAGACATCGTGATGGACTTCTTCGCCGGATCGGCGACGACGGCGCACGCCATGTTCTCGGCTAGCGCCAAGGACGGCGAGCACCGCTCCTTCATCCTCGTCCAGGTGCAAGAGGAGCTCGCATCCGACAGCGACGCCGCCAAGGCCGGATACGCGAACCTCGCGCAACTCGCGCAGGAGCGCGTGCGCCGGGCAGGGCGGTCGTTGATCTCCGAGGACGCCAACCCCGCCTGGGATCGTGACATCGGGTTCCGCGTGCTCCGCGTCGACACGACCAACTTCTCCGACGTGTTCCGCACCCCGCAGGACACCGATCAGGCTGCCCTCGACCTCTCCACGATGAGCCTCAAGGAGGACCGCGCCGGTGAGGATCTGCTGTTCGAGATCCTGATCTCTTGGGGCCTCGACCTCACCCTTCCCGTTGCCGTTGAGACGATCGAGGGCGCCGACGTCCTCGTCGTCGACAGCGGCGTCCTGATCGCGTGCTTCGCAGATGTGGTCACGACCGATGTCGTGACCGCGATCGCCCGCCGCCGACCGCTGCGGGCGGTCTTCCGCGATTCCGGCTTCCCGACCGACGCCGACCGCATCAACACCGAACAGATCTTCACCCAGATGGCCCCGTCGGCAGACGTCCGGGCCATCTAGTGCGGATCCAGTTCAAGCATCAGGGCTACCAGACCGAGGCGGTCGACGCTGTCGTCGACTGCTTCGCCGGGCAACCGCGCGACGACGGCGTCAGCTCCTTCGTCGACCCGGGGAGGCGAGCCCAGCCGCGGCTCGACGCGCACCCCGGCGTCCGCAACGCGGAGCTCGCGCTTGACGACCAGCACCTCCTGCGCAACGTGCAGGCGACCCAACGCCGGGAGAACCTCCCGCAGTCGGCCTCGCTCGTGCCGAGCAAGGCCGGGCGGGTCAACCTCGACGTCGAGATGGAGACCGGGACGGGCAAGACCTACGTCTACATCAAGACGATCCTGGAGCTGCACAAGCGCTACGGCTGGTCGCGGTACATCGTCGTCGTGCCGAGCATCGCGATCCGCGAAGGTGTCAAGAAGACGTTCGACATCACCGCCGAGCACTTCCAGGAGAGCTACGGCACCAAGCCACGGGCGTTCGTCTACAGCTCCAGCCGCCTGCATGAGCTGGAGACGTTCTCGTCCGACGCCGGGGTGCAGGTGATGATCATCAACATCCAGGCGTTCAACTCCACCGAGAAGGACAACCGGCGGATCTACGAGGTGCTCGACGACTTCCAGTCCCGCAAGCCGATCGACGTGATCGCCGCCAACCGGCCGATCGTGATCATCGACGAGCCGCAGAAGATCGGCAGCGCCCGGGCCCAGGAGTCGCTGCGCAACTTCGACCCGCTCTTCCTGCTGCGCTACTCGGCGACGCACAAGGTCGAGCACAACAAGGTCCACCGGCTGGACGCGCTGGACGCCTTCAACCAGAAGTTGGTCAAGAAGATCGCCGTGCGCGGCATCACCGTCAAGGGCCTGGCAGGGAGCACGGCCTACCTGTACCTCGACGCCATCGAGGTCAAGCAGGGCGCCAAGCCGGTGGCACGGCTCGAGCTGGAAGTCCAGACCAAGACCGGCATCAAGCGCCAGCTCAAGCGCGTCGCGCTGGGCACGAACCTGCACGAGCTTGCCGCGGGCATCGAGGCCTACAAGCCCGACGGCAAGGCGCTCATCGTCACCGACATCGACGCCAACCGCGACCTCGTCGCGCTGAGCAGTGGCGACGTCCTCGCCGCCGGCCAGGTCACCAACGACGTGACCGACGACTTCAAGCGGCGCATGCAGATCCGCGAGGTCATCCAAGCGCACCTGGAGAAGGAGCGCCAGCTGTTCGCCCGTGGCGTCAAGGTCCTGTCGCTGCTCTTCGTCGACGAAGTCGTCAAGTACCGCGACTACCAGCGCAAGGACACGCTCGGCGAGTACGCCCGCGTGTTCAACGAGGAGTACGACGCCGCGATGCCCGACTTCCTGAGCGAGCTCCCGCTCGAGCCCGAGGGCTACCGCGCGCATCTCGAGGCGATCGCAGCGGTCGACACGCACAAGGGCTACTTCTCGATCGACAAACGCACGCGTCGCCAGATCGACAGCGAGGTGCGGCGGCGAGGCGACGACGCCGGGCAGTCGGCCGACGTCGACGCCTACGACCTCATCCTCAAGGACAAGGAGCGCCTGCTCTCCTTCGATGAGCCGGTGCGGTTCCTCTTCTCCCACTCGGCGTTGCGGGAGGGATGGGACAACCCGAACGTCTTCACGATGGGCATGCTCAAGAAGAGTGACAACTCTGTCTCGCGACGCCAAGAGATCGGCCGCGGGCTGCGACTCGCGGTCAACCAGCAGGGCGAGCGCATGGACGACCCCGGCACCGTCCATGACATCAACGAGCTCACCGTCGTGACCGACGAGTCCTACACCGCATTTGTCGACGGTTTGCAGAAGGAGCTGAGCGAGGCCCTGGCCGGCAGGCCGCGCAAGGCCACCGAGCAGCACTTCGCCGACAAGCTCTCCGACGGACGCAGGCCGAAGACGATCCCGCTCAACGCGAACTTCGAGAAGCCCGAGTTCCTCGAGCTGTGGAACCGGATCAGCCGCAAGGCGATGTACCAGGTCGCCTTCGACTCGGGCGAGCTCATCGACAAGTCCGCCACCGCGCTGGACGCCGGCCTCAGGGTCAACGCGCTGCAGTACGTGGTGCAAGCCGGCAGGCAGAAGGATGAGCTGGAGGCTGAAGACGTCGCCTCGAGCACCGGCTTTGAGGTGACCGCGACCACGACGCAGGACGAGACGCGGACGGCTTCGTCGACGGTCCAATACGACCTCATCGGCGAGATCGCCAAGACGACGCAGCTCACCCGGCGAACGATCGCCGCCATCCTCAAGCAGCTCAAGCCGGCCACGTTCGCCAAGTTCCGGTGCAACCCGGAGGAGTTCATCACCGAGTGCGCACGGCTCGTCAACGAGCAGAAGGCCACGGTGATCGTCGAGCACTTGGTGTACACCATGCTCGCGGACCACTTCGACACCACGGTGTTCACCGAGGGCCGGACCAAGCAGGACCTCTCCCAGGCCGGGACCAAGCTCAAGCGCCATATCTCCGACTACGTCGTCACGGACTCGCAGACCAAACGACAGTTCGTCACCCAGCTCGACACAAGCGCGGACGTCGCCGTCTACGCCAAGCTGCCACGTGAGTTCTTCATCCCGACGCCGCTGGGCAACTACAACCCCGACTGGGCCATCGCCTTCAAGGAAGGCACGGTCAAGCAGGTCTGCTTCGTGGCGGAGACCAAAGGCGCGCTGTCATCGCTCCAGCTCCGCGAGATCGAGCGGTCCAAGATCGAATGCGCGCGCAAGTTCTTCGCCCGCCTCAACGAGGACGCCGCTGGCGAGCAGGTCACCTACGACGTGGTGACGAGCTACGACGAGCTGCGTCAGCTCGTCAGCGCCTGACGCAGGGGTCAGAGCATGCGTCAGTCGTCTCCGTAGCCGTCCTCGGCGCGCTGCTTGCGCGCGCTGCGCTCACGTGCCTCGATGCCATCGATGCGACGCAGCACGTTGCGCATCTGGCGCTCGCCCGGCGTACCGGACTTCCAGGCTCCGTAGCCGAGCCCGAACCGGGACAAGAAGAAGGAGGCGTCAGCAGTGAGCACCAAGCGCCCATCCCGCTCCTCGGTGCGCGCCAGCGCGGGGAGGTTCAGGTCCGGGTCGTCATTGGGCAGGCCGGCGACGAAGCTCGCGAGCGCGCGTAGGGCGAGCGTCGCCCGCGAGTTCTGCCGCCGGGCGTTCTCGTCGTCGCCGAACTCGTCGGCCTTGCGTTGGCGCCATTGCGCCGACGCGCGGATCGTCTCGACGAGCAGACGACGCTGATCGGGTGCTGCGCGCTTCCCCTGCACGGTCGGCAGTCTTGCAGCGTCGCCGCAAGGATGACGCGAGCCGGTCGGCCGACCCCGACGGCTGTTACGCTCCACCTCACCCCGGTGGGATCGGCCGGCGGTGTCTGCCCTCACATGCCTACCAACCGCACGACCGCTCATCGATCGAGGAAGCTGCGCTGGTGGATCGAGGACGTGGCCCCCGTAGCCGGTATCCCCGCAGCGCACGCCGCCCTCGCGCTGACGCGTTCGCGCTACCGCGACGCGGTCCGGCGCGAACGCGAGATCGCCCGCCGTCTCTCGCCAGACCAAACCGTGCGCCAAGGCCCCTTCGCCGGTCTGCGCTACGTGACCGACGTCGCGGCTACGCCGCTCCTGCCCAAGCTCGCCGGCACCTACGAGCTCGAGGTCGCCGACGCGACCGAGGAGCTCATCGCGGCGGCGCCCGATGTCGTCATCGACCTCGGGTCCGCTGAGGGCTACTATGCGGTTGGCCTGGCGCGCCGGCTTCCCGAGACACGCGTCGTCGCTTTCGACACGCGACGCTCGGCGCGCTGGCTGACCACGCGGATGGCCGCGGCCAACGGCGTCACTGTCGAGGTTCGCGGCACGGCAACCCACGCGGCGATCCAAGAGCTCTGCGTCCGCGCCGACACCCCGCTGGTGGTCTGCGACATCGACGGCGCCGAGGACACCATGATCGACCCGACCCTGATTCCTGGCCTCCGCCGCGCAGCTCTCCTGATCGAGACCCACGACACCTACGTCGCAGGCGTCACCGACCGGCTGGTCAACCGCCTGTCGTCCTCCCACGAGGTCCAGCGCATCCCGATGCGGAAACGGCCGCCCGAGCTGCTGCCCGACCTGCGCGTCGACGACGCCCTTACCGCGATGGACGAGCGCCGCCCCGAACAGCTCTGGCTGGTCGCACGCCCACGGTGAGGGGTGAAGCCGACGTGCGGCGCGCGGGTCGCGCTCACGCCGTGAGCGCAGCGATGGTGAAGCACGCGCAGGCGCCGCCCGTGATGAGCGCCGGCGCGTAGAACCAGAAGCGCAGGGAGAGCGCGAAGTACGCGCCGGAGACCGCGATCGTCAGCGGCCGCAGGGCGCCGATGCTCGTCACCAGCGCGAAGTCGTGCACGGCGATCAGCAGGCACAGCAGCCCGAAGGCGAAGGCACCGATCCCGTGGCTGGCGTTGAAGCCGAGCCAGATCCGCCACATCGTCGGCGTGACGTCGTCGTTGCCCGGGAAGAGGCGCCGGAAGCGGAAGCCGGTGGTCTCCATCGCCGATCGAACAGCCCCATCGATCGGTGTGAAGAACGTCGGGCGGACCATGTCGAGGAGCGTCAGCAGTGCGTGCCCGCCACCCGCGCCCATGAACAGGGACGTCCCGATGATGAACCATGTCTTCGCTTCCATCGGCCCTCCTGGGTGTCGGCGGCCTGAGGAGCCGACTCATCGATCAGGTCGAGATGATGCCCGATCGCCTGTAGCCTCGCCTGATGTCCTCGTCCGCCGCCGTCCGCGACTCGCCGCCGCCCGACGCGATGCTGCGGGTCCTCAACCCGCTGCTGCGCGCCCTGCTCGGCACGCCCGCCGGGCGCCTGCTGAAGGCCTATGGCGTCCTGCGCTTCACCGGCCGCCGGACCGGCCGCGCGCTGACGGTCGTCATCGGCGTCCATGAGGTTGACGGGGCGCTGGTCGTCTTCACCTCCGAGGTCTGGCGGCTGAACTTCCGGGGCGGGCGACCGGTGCAGGTCCGGCACGGCGGGACCACGTTCGACGGCATGGGCGAGCTAATCGAGGACCCTGAAGTTGTCGCGACCGCGCTGCAGCAGGTGCTGGACGGCGGCACGAGCGGCTTCCAGCTCGGCCTGAAGATCGCGCGCGACCATCGCGTCACGCCCGCGGACGTGACCGCGACCGGACGGGCCATGATCCGGCTTCCTCCGGCTGCATGACGGCCAGCCGGTAGTCCTTGTACGCGGCGCCCCGCGAGGGTCAGGCCGCGGCGTCGGCGTCCTGCACGGAGGTCGCGAGCTCCTCGGAGCTCTGCTGCGCCGCCGCCGGATCCATCCACATGACCTGCCAGCCGTGACCATCGAGGTCGAAGAAGCTGCGTGAGTACATGAAGCCGAGGTCCTCGGTGTCATCGTGCTCGGTGGCGCCCGCGGCGAGCGCGGCGTCGGTGACCGCGTCGACTTCCTCGCGCGACGAGACGCTGAAGCAGTAGAGCGCCAGCACGTGCGTCGTGGGATCGGCCATCGGCCGCTTCGAGAACTCCGCGAACCTCGCGTGGCTGAGCAACATGACGAAGGCGTGCTCGCCGACCAGCATGCAGGCGCCGGTCTCGTCGGAGAACGTCGGGTTGAAGGTGAAGCCGAGCTGCGCGAAGAACGCCTTGCTGCGCTCGCGGTCCGCTACGGGGATGCTCACGAACAGCATGCGGCCGGGGTGTGCGGGAGTGGTCATGGTGGCTCCTGTGGAGTTCTTCGATGGGCGTACACCCTGGGAGACGGGCGGACTGGACAGAACTCATCGGTGCGAGAGCGACGCACCCTCCATCCGCCCCACCGTTTAGGCTTCGTCTACCCAAATACACAGCGCCCCCGCGACCGTTAGCGCGGCCCGGGGGCATGACCCAAGGAGCAGTAACTCCCATGAGTGCCCACCAGGGTAATTCAGCCTGCCGTATCACCGTCGACCCGTCGACGGCCGACGTGCTGCGCATCGAGACCAAGAAGGTCATGATGTTCAACCACGACCCGTTCGAGGACTACCTCGACTACGTCCCGACCAAGCAGTTGGCGCTGGCCGACGTCTACCGCGATGCGACCGCCGTGATCGACGCGCTCGGTTGGGATCCCGAGATGGTCCCGCACACCGAGAGCGTCGAGGTGCCGCTCACCCGCGGCCATATCGAGCATCTGCACGAGCGCCGCTGCGATCTCCTGGCGACCAACCTCGACCTGTTGGGCGACATCGGCGCCGACAATGACGCCAACGCGCTCGTGATGAGCGAGATCCACGCCAACCGCCACGGCGTCGAAGCGCTCAACAAGGTCTTCGACGCCTACAGCGACACCATCACCACATAACCCACCGGACGCTCTTGTGGCGGGGTCAGACCCCG
>JBEVLC010000301.1:0-5078 GCA_040509415.1 Baekduia sp.
TTCTCGGACTTCGAGAACACCGTCCTGGCCGGGGTCGGCGCCTGATGTCGGTCACGGTCAAGCTGCCGACGCAGCTGCGCGCCGCCGCCGGCGGCCAGGGCAAGCTGCAGGCCGAGGGCGCGACGGTCGGCGCGGTGCTGGAGTCCGTCTACGGCGCGCACCCCGAGTTGAAGGACTCGATCTCCGACGGCGACGGCGGCCTGCGCCGCTTCGTCAACGTCTACGTCGACGGCGAGGACGTCCGCTTCGGCGACGGCCTCGCAACGCCGGTCAAGGACGGCGGCGAAGTGCAGATCCTCCCCGCAGTGGCCGGCGGCTAGGGCGATTTCCGGCCGCCCGCTCGCGCCTGAGGGCCGCCGCCGCGCTTGATGGGCTGGCGCCCACCGGCGCTGCACCGTCGACCCTCAGCCACGACCGTTCGTACCGGAAATCGCGCCTAGCAACCAGGTCGCAACTTGGTTTGGTTGCACGAGCGCCGCGAGGTGGCCGCTGTCGACGGTGTCGACGTGGTTTAGGCCGAGGCGCTCGCGTGCCAGGCGCTCGACGAGATCGAGCGGGAACAGGCGGTCGCGGGTCCCGGCCATCACGGTGGTCGGCACGTCTGGCCACGCCTCCAGCGGCCAGGGCTCCTCGAACGTGCGGTCTATCTGCTCGGGCTCGGGTCGTGACAGCAGCTCGGCCTTGACCTCCGGCGCCAGGTCGTGCAGGAACATCGTCTCGAGGTCGAACGGCGCATCAGGGTCGCGGTCCTCGCGCTCGGCGGCGGCGCGCGCCGAGGCATCCTGGCCCGCCGCCTCCCACCAGTCGTTGCCCGTGTCGCCCGGCGCCGGGATCATCGGGCACAGCAGCGCGATCCCTGCCACGTCGACGCGCGAGCACAGCAGCGGCGCGGTGAAGGCGCCCATCGACTGGCCGACCACCACGACGCTCGCGCTGTAGCCGATCGCCGCGGCCACCGCGTCGGCGTAGGCGTCCCAGCCCGCGTCGGGGTCGCTGACCGGCAGCTCCGGCGTCAGCGCCTCGTGGCCGCGCGCCTGCAGCAACGGCACGAGCCGGCTCCAGTACCACTGGTCAGCTCCGGCTCCGGGGATCAGCGCGAACGTGGTCATGGTCGCTCAGACGCCACGGGTAGGCCCAACTCATCGGCGCGGCCGATGAGTTCGGAGCGCCGCGGGCGTCTCAACTGGGCAATGCGCGACGCGCGTGACAGAGCAACGACCCTCGTGGTCGTCGATGAGCAGGGCGGCGAGACGCTCGTCGCCCATCTCGACGCGAGTTGTCCCGACATGGTGCTCATCGACCTGCTTGCCCGTATGCACCTCGCTACGCGCCGCGGTGGCATGGGCCTGCGGATCCGCGATGCCTCGCCGGGGCTGATCGAGCTGATCGAGCTGTGCGGCCTAACCTGCGTGCTCGCGCTCGAGGCGGTCCGGCAGTCCGAACTCGGCGAAGAGCTCGGGGTAGATGAAGTGGTGGAGCCCGCTGATCCCACCGTCTGAGGTCTCGACCACGACGATCGCCCACGGGGAGAAGCCCTCGCCATCGGGGTTATAGATCGCGATCGCCGGCCCGCCGTTGGCCGATGTCGCCAGCACGCGCGAGCCCTCGCACTTGGCGCCCGTGCCGGTCATGAACGCCACGATGTCGTCCGGGCCCTGGATCCAGAGCTGGAACGGCGGCATCGAGAACTCGGCGTCCTCGCGCAGCAGCGCGACGAGCGCGGTCATGTCATAGCGCTCGAACGCGTCGACGTAGCGGGCCAGGAGGTCCTGCTGGTCGGCGTCGATCGTGGCCGGGCCGTCGGTGGCGTCGAGGTCGAGCTCTGACAGCGTCGCGCGGGCGCGCTGGAGCGCGCTGTTGACCGATGCGACCGAGGTGCCGAGCAGCTCGGCGACCTCGGTGGCCTGCCAGCGCAGCACCTCGCGCAGGATCAACACCGCGCGCTGGCGCGCCGGAAGATGCTGCAGCGCCGCCACGAACGCGAGCCGCAGCGTCTCGCGCCCGGCGGCGATCTCGGCCGGATCGCCCTCGGTCGGCACGACCCGCGCGTTGGAGATCGGCTGGACCCAAGCGCCCTCGGTCAGTGGTGCTCCGAGCGCGGCGTCGGCGGCCGAGGCCGGCCCGAGGTCCATCGGCTGCGCCCGCCGTTGCGGTCCCTGAAGCATGTCGAAGCAGACGTTGCTGGCGATCCGGTACAGCCACGACTTCAGCGCGGCCCGTGCCTCCAGCCGATCGGCCGCCTTCCACGCGCGCACCATCGTCTCCTGGACCGCGTCCTCGGCCTCCGAGCCGGAGCCGAGCATCCGGTAGCAATAGCCCGTCAACGCACGTCGGTGCGTCTCCAGCTCGCGTTCCATCTGGGCACCCGCATCAGAACCGGTCAGCACACGGGACAGCTTAAGCACCTTCGCGTGCGCCGTCGATGACTCAGCAGGTTTGGAGAACGCGACGGCGCCCACCGCTGGGTTCGCTCGCAGATCAGCGGAGCGCAGTCGATCCCTCGCCGACGCGCAGCGCTAGCGACAGCTCGAAGCGCTCGTCCGGATCGTCGAGCGCAGCGCCGAAGAGCTCGCGCAGCGCCTTGAGCCGGTAGCGGACGGTCTGCACGTGGAGCCCGAGGCGGTCGGCCATCGCCTGCGGGCGGCCGGGGTCGGCGAGCCAGGCCGCGAGCGTGGTGGTCAGGCGCTCGCGTGCGGCGGGTTCGAGCGTCGCTAGTGGCGCGAGGCGGCGGCCGGCGACCTCGTGGGCGAGCTCCGGCGCGGCACCAAGCAGCAGCGCGATCTCGTGGTCGTCGCAGCGGACGACCTCCTGTCCGTCGGGGCCGCCCAGCGCGCCGGCGGTCACGTGGTCGAGGAGCGCGACCGCGCGGGTGGCGCTGCGCGCGGCGGCGACGGCCGGGACGGTCGGGCCGATCGCCACCGGCGCCTCGAGCAGCAGCGCGGTGGCGGCGCGCGCCAGCCAGCGCTCGGCCTCCTCGCCGTCGGCGACCACGAGCGCGATGCGCCCGTCGGCGACCGGCGCGGTCAGCACGCGGTCGGGTGGCGGGCCCGCCGGCACGGCGAGTGGGTCGGCGGGCAGCTCGGCGACGGCGACGCGCACGCGGTCCGGGAGCCGCCAGCCGGCCGCGCTGGCGGCCGCGTCGAGGACGTCGCCGGCGACCGGCGGGTCGCTGAGCAGCAGTGCGACGAGGCGCTCGCGCAGCGCGCGGCTGCGTCTGCGCGCCTCGGCCTCTTGGGCGGTGAACCCGCTGGCGGCGGCGACCGACAGCTCGTCGACGAGCTCCAGCACCGCGCTGCCGAACGCGAAGATCTCGGCGGCCGGCAGCGATGTCGCCTGCGGCAGCAACGCGGTCGAGCGCTCCCACATCGCCAGGCCGCCGAGCCGGTAGAACGACAACAGCTCGGTGAGCGTCCGACCCGCCGCCTGCTGGGCGCGGCCGTGGGCGACGAAGAGCGCGTCGTCGGCGACCTGGCGCTCGCCGGCCAACCGCGCGAGGAAGCAGTCGACGGCGCCACGTGCGCCGAGACGCAGATTGCGCAGCGTCGCGGCGTCGGGCGCGCCGTCGGGTCCGGCGCCCGCGGCAAAGCGCTCCAGCACGGCGTCGGCCAGCGCGTCGACGTGGGCGCTCAGCATGTCGCGCAGGTCGACCGTGCCGACGCGCAGCGGCTCTCCGGGCTGATGCGCGATGGCCATTGAAGGAAACCTACAACGCCGAATCCATCGTCACGACGCTTTGCTCAAAAGCCCGATCAATGCAATGTAGGAGGAGATGCCCGCCCTGCGGAGTAGTCTGCGCATCGCATGGTCCGTGTCCTGCATTGCGATGACTCGTCTGCCTTCCGGGCGCTGATCCGCGCGGAGCTGGAGGATGACGAGGACATCGAGATCGTCGGCGACGCTCCTGACGTGGATGGCGCCGTTCGCCTCGCCGGTGAGACGCGGCCGGACATCGTCTTGCTCGATCTCCTTGACGTCGAGCGCGATGCCGTCAGCGAGCTGCAGCGCGTCGTGCCCGACATTCGCGTCGTCGTTCTCAGCGGTCATCCGCGCGCCTACGGCGAGGGCCGCCGCGGTGGCGCGGTCGCCTACGTCGAGAAGGACGCGCCGATCTCCGAGCTTCGCGAGACGGTGCTGCGGATCGCCGGCGGGTAGTCCGGTCGGCGATGGCCCAGCGCCTGGACGAGTACGCCGCCAAGCGCGACTTCTCCGCGACGCCCGAGCCCGCGGGCGGCGAGCAGACGCCCTCGGCCGATGGCCTGCCGCGCTTCGTGATCCAGGAGCACAGCGCGACGCGCCTGCACTGGGACCTGCGCCTGGAGCACGACGGCGCGCTGGCCTCTTGGGCACTGCCCAACGGCCTGCCGTGGGCGGCCAAGGACAACCGCGTCGCCGCCCACACCGAGGACCATCCACTGGAGTACCTCGACTTCCACGGCGAGATCCCAAAAGGCTCCTACGGCGCCGGGACCATGACGATCTGGGACCGCGGCACCTACGAGGTCCTGAAGTGGGAAGAGGGCAAGAAGGTCGAGGTCGAGCTGCACGGCGAGCGCGTGACCGGCCGCTACGCGCTCTTTCCGATGGGGTCGGACGCCAAGGACTGGATGATCCACCGCATGGGCGAGCCGGCCGCCGACGGCTGGGTCCTCGGCCAGGAGGCGATGCCCGACCAGCTCGTGCCGATGCTGACCAAGGCGGGCCCGGTCCCGCCCGCGCGCGAAGATGCGCAGTGGGCCTACGAAATCAAGTGGGACGGCGTGCGCGCGATCGTCTTCAGCGAGCCCGGCCGAATGCGCTTGGTCACCCGCAACGGCAACGACGTCACCGCGCGCTATCCGGAGCTCGGGCGCATGAACCGCGCGCTGAGCATGCACCGTGCGATCCTCGACGGCGAGGTGGTGGCCTTCGACGCCGACGGCAAGCCGTCGTTCGCCGCGCTGCAGGGCCGGATGCATCTGACGCGCGACGCGCAGGTCCGCCGGCTGGCCAAGGAGGCGCCGGTCAACTACATGGCCTTCGACCTGCTGTGGCTCGACGGCCGCTCGCTGATGGATCTGCCTTACGAGGAGCGCCGCAGC
>JBEVLC010000302.1:0-4450 GCA_040509415.1 Baekduia sp.
GCGCGCGCTGGCCGACGAGGTCACGCTGGAGCTCGCGCCGCACGGCTCGACGGTGCGGCTGCGGCGCGCGCTGCGCGCCGGCCAAGGCTCGGCGGCGGAGGGCAAGGGCGACGGCGTCCTACACTCAAGTTTCGAGGGTGTCGAGTGAAAGGGGTTCCCTTGCCCCAAATGCAACTGTCTGATCCACCCTCCACGGAGGGTGTGGAGCTGCGTCGAACAAGGGAGGGGAAGGGCGATGGCGTGCTGGCGACGCGGGCGTTCGCCGCGGGTGACACGGTCATGGTCGGGTTCCTGGTGGGGCCGCTGACAGGCAACGACTCGCACGCCACGCAGGTCGGGCCGGAGCGCTGGGCGCGCCATGGTGGGCTCGGGCCGATGGTCAACCACTCGTGCGAGCCGAACTGCGGCGTGCGGCTCAACGCGGGCAAGGCGTTCGACTTCGTCGCGCGGCGGCCGATCGCCGCCGGCCAAGAGCTGACGTTCGACTACGCGATGCGCAACTTCACGATCGACCACTTCCCGACGGTGTGCCTCTGCGGCGCCGTGCGGTGCCGGATCACGGTGACGGGGTGGAAGGACCTGCCGGCGTCGCGCAAGGCCGACTACGGCGACCTCGTCGCCCCGTATCTCCGCGAGATGGACGCTGTCGCGACTGGCTAGAGCCCGACAGGGTGGCGGACGGTGAAGCCCGCGTAGGAGCGGGCGTCTGCCGGCTGCCAGCGGGTGCCGGTGTTCTGGCGGCCGCTGGTGTCGAAGCGTAGGCCGGCGACGACCATGAAGGTGTGGCCGGCGTTGGCGAAGATCGTGACCCACTTGCCGGGGCCGGGCTTGCCGAAGCCCATCAGCGTGCCTGAGGTCTCAGGCCCGTCGAGGTAGCCGGCCGCGGCGAGCGCGTAGGAGACCGAGCCGGAGCAGTCATAGGCTGAGTCGGTCCAGATCTCGCCGGCGACGCGGCCGTGGCCGCCGCCGTAGACGTAGGGCTTGTGCGCCACGTCGTTGGCCGCGTGCATCAGCGCGACGAGCTTGCGCGGTGCGGTGTCGGGGATGATCGCCAGGCCGCGGGAGTCGATCGCGGCCTGGTCGAGGTTGGTGCCGCCCTTGCCGCCGTAGGCCTCGCGGAGGTCGGCGGCGACCTGCGCGTCGGTCGGGGCGCCGTCGGCGGGGGTCTTGCCGGCGGCGGGTTTGGCTGGGGTGTCGCGCGTCGCGGCCGTCGTCGCGTCGGCCTTTGCCCGGCTGGCCGGATCCGGCGGTGGGAGGTAGGGCGCGCTGACCTTCCAGGCTTGGACCTCGCCGGTCGAGCTGCTGTCGCCGCAGGCGCCGAGCAGCGCGGCGCCTAGGAGCACGCAGGGGAGGGCGAGGCGGCGGAGCATCCAGCCGGAAGTATCGGCATCTGGACGCGAAATCTCCAAGAGGTAGCGTTCCGCGCCATGTTGCGCGCGCTCGCCGTCTCTGCCGCCACTGTCGGTGCCGCTGCGTCGATCGGGACGCCCGGACCCGGCACGAAGGTCGCCGGGTGCCCCGTCCTCCCAGCCACCGACGCCTTCAACCGCGACATCTCCACGGCGCCGGTCGACGCGCGCTCCGACGCCTACGTGCGCTCGATCGGCCTCGGCGCCCGGCTGCACCCGGACTTCGCCTCCAAGACCTACGGGATCCCGTTCAAGGTGGTGGCGAAGTCCCAGAAGCGCGTGCCGATCCACTTCACCGACTACGGCGACGAGAGCGACAAGGGCCCGTACCCGATCCCGGCCTCCGCGCCGGTCGAAGGTGGCTCGGATCGCCATGTCATCGTCCTTCAGCGTGGGACGTGCATGGTGTATGAGCTGTTCGGCGCCCAGAAGGCCGGCAACGGCTGGAACGCCGCCTCAGGTGCGAAGTTCGACCTGCGCTCCGGCAAGCCGCGCCCGAAGGGGTGGACGTCGGCTGACGCCGCGGGTCTGCCGATCTTCCCGGGGCTCGCGCGGGCCGACGAGGTCGTCGGCGCCAAGGTCATCACCCACGCGTTGCGCGTCACCGTGCCGCGCACGCAGAAGGCCTACGTGTCGCCCGCACGGCACCTGGCGTCCAGTGACACGAACCCGGATCTGCCGCCGATGGGCCTGCGCCTGCGCCTCAAGGCGTCCTTGGACCTCAAGCCGTTCCACGGTCAGGCACTGGTCATCTTGAAGGCCTTAAAGCGCTACGGCATGATCGTCGCCGACAACGGCTCGTCCTGGTACATCACGGGCGCTCCGGACCGTCGCTGGAACGACGACAACCTGCACACGCTTGGGCAAGTTCCCGGATCCGCGTTCGAAGCTGTGCAAAGCGGGCCATTGGTGCGCGGATAGCTCGGATCGGCGCCGCGGTGAGCTAGTTTGGCTCGCCGTGGGAGGCTTCAGCGAGGCACATGTGCGTCGTGCCATGTGGCGCGCCGGCTTCGGCGCGACCGAGCACGAGGCCGCCAAATGGTCACACCGCGGTCGCGGCGACACGCTGCGCTGGCTGCTGTCGCCCAACGGGCGCAAGGCGCCGCTGCTGCCCGGACCCAAGCCCATGGCCTTGGACCCGGCCAACGAGTACGGCCACGACGTCCTCTGGTGGATGGACCGGATGGTTCGCACCACCCGGCCACTGGAAGAGAAGATGGTGCTCTTCTGGCACGACCACTTCGCTACGCGCGACCAGGACACGCCGCTGATGCTGCGCCAGAACGCGGTCTTCCGCCGCGGCGCGCTCGGCTCGTTCCCGGCGCTGCTGACCGACGTGATGGAAGACCCCGCGATGGGGTTGTTCCTCAACCTGATCGGGTCCCACAAGGACGAGCCCAACGAGAACTTCGCGCGCGAGCTGATGGAGCTCTTCACGCTCGGCGAGGGCAACGGCTACACGGAGTCCGACGTCCGTGAGGCGGCACGCGCGCTGACGGGCTACGTCGCGGGCAAGCGCTCCGGCGGCGTCCTGCTGACCACGCGCTTCGAGCCCAAGAACCACGACGGCGGGACGAAGCGGATCTTCGGCCACAAGGGGCGCTTCGGGCCACACGACGTGCTCCGGCTGGCCATCGCCAACCACCATCACCCCGAGTTCCTGGTCCGCAAGCTGTGGTCCTACTTCGTCGCCGAGCCGCTGGACAAGAGCACGCGACTGCGCCTGCAGCGCATCTACACCGGCTCCAAGCACCACCTCAAGCCGGTCGTCGCCGAGATCCTCGACCATCCCAAGGTGTACGCCAACCTCGATGGCCCGGCGATGGTCAAGTCGCCGGTCGTCGCGATCGCCGGCATGCTGCGCGCCACGCGCCTGGGCGTGAAGGTCGACGACTGGACCTGGGTGACCGCCGGCATGGGCCAGCGCCTCTTCGGGCCGCCGTCGGTCGCGGGCTGGGAGTGGGGCCCGGCCTGGATGTCATCCAACGGCATGCGGATGCGCTTCGTCGCCGCCAACGTCGCGCTGTCGCAGCCGGGGCTCAAGGTCGAGGACGGCGACACGCCGGTCGACCTCAAGCCGGCCCAGCAGCTCGACCGCGCGATGGCGGCCCTTGGCCATCCGTGGGCGAGCGAGCGCACGCGCAAGGGGCTGCTCGCGCTGGCCAAGGGCTACGACGCCATGGCCGGCCAGAAGTGGCAGCGCCAAGTCGCGGCCGACATGACCCAGCGCGCGATGCGCCACCTCCTCCTCTCCGCCCCCGACGCCCAGGTTCATTAACTCGATGCCCCGCTTCCGCGCGCACGCCGCCTGCCAGGACTTCCATCGCGCCAGCGAGGCCGCGCGCCGCGACGTGCTGACGCGCCGCCAGATGCTCAAGTGGGGCATCGGCGCGGGCGTCACGGTCTACGCGGCCAACATGCTGCCGACGGGGCACCTGCTCGACGCGGCGGCGGCCGAGGCCGCGGCGGCGCCCGACGCGCCGATCCTCGTCTCGGTCTTCCTGCCCGGTGGCCTGGACCTGCTCGACACGCTGATGCCGCTGGAGCAGGAGGGCGCGCTGCGCGACCTGCGCAGCGGAGTCTCGCCGGCCGCGCCGCTGCCGCTGGCGGGCACCTCGCTCGGGCTGCACCCGTCGCTGTCGCGCGGTCCGGACGGCGGCCTCAAGGGCCTGTTCGACCGCGGGCAGATTGGCTTCCTGCCAGGCATCGACTACGCCAACCCCAACTTGTCGCACTTCGCCTCACGCGCGTTCTGGGAGACGGGCATGGTCTCTCAGCAGTCGGTCTCGGGCTGGCTCGGCCGCTGGCTGGATCGCCACGGCAGCGCCGACAACCCGCTGCAGGGGCTGAGCGCCGGCTACGGCCTGTCGCCGACGCTGCGCGCGGTCAACGCGCCGGTCGCCTCGATCTCCGACGCGGGCGACGCGGCGCTGTCGATGTGGAGCGTCTGGGGCGAGTGGGGGACGGCGGCCGTCGACGCTTACGCGGCGCTCTCGCGTTCGACGCCGCGCGCGCCGGGGCCGGCGTCGGCCGCGCGCGCC
>JBEVLC010000303.1:0-23258 GCA_040509415.1 Baekduia sp.
CGGGGCGGCACCACCTCCCGTCACCTCAGGCCTCGCCGCTCCTTCGCCTCCCGGCGCCGTCGCGACGGCACCGGTGCTCCACCCGAACCACCCCTCCATCGTGGAAGGCACTTCGTGGAAACGTTCCTGGGACAGGTCTTCACCGGCCTCAGCCTGGCGTCGATCCTGCTCCTCGCCGGCATCGGCCTGACCTTCACCTTCGGCCAGATGGGCGTCATCAACATGGCGCACGGCGAGCTGATCATGGCGGGCGCCTACACGACCTACGAGGTCCAGCAGGCGATGGACCCCAGCTCGGTCACGGCCGCCTTCCTGCTCTCGCTGCCCGTGGCCTTCGTCGTCGCCGGGCTGATGGGCCTCGCGCTCGAAGCGGGCCTCATCCGCCGGCTGTACGGCCGCCCGCTGGACACCCTGCTGGTCACCTGGGGCGTCTCGCTGATGCTCCAGCAGCTGGCCCGCGATCTGTTCGGCGCCCAGAACGTCGCTGTCGCCAGCCCCAGCTGGCTCAGCGGCGGCCTGTCGCCCTGGGGTATCGACATGCCCTACAACCGCCTGTTCATCATCGCCCTCGCGCTGGCCGCCACGGCGGGCGCCTGGGTGGTGGTCAGCCGCATGAAGCAAGGACGCCGGATGCGCGCCGTCATGCAGAACCGCCAGCTCGCCGCCGCCAGCGGCATCGGCACCGCGGGCGTCGACCGGCGCACGTTCTTCCTCGGGTCGGGCCTGGCGGGCATCGCCGGCGTCGCGATCACCCAGCTCGGCTCGGTCGGGCCGACGCTCGGCACCAACTACATCGTCGATGCGTTCCTGGTGGTCGTGGTCGGCGGGCTGGGCAAGCTGCGCGGCGCGGTGATCGCCGCGGTGTGCCTCGGGCTCATCAACTCGCTGGCGGAGTACTGGACGCAGGCGAGCCTGGCCAAGGTGATCGTGTTCGTCTGCATCGTCGCGTTCCTGCAGTTCCGCCCGCAGGGCATCGTCGCCCAGCAGAGCCGGGGGCTGGCATGAGCGCCCCGGCCTTCGCCCAGCGGCTGGGCGCCTCGCTGCGGCCATCGCGTCAGGAGCTCACGTTCCGCATCGGCTTCGCGGTCTGCGCGATCCTGCTGCTGGTCATCGCACCGGCGTTCCTGTCGGACTTCCGGCTCGGCCTGTTGGCCAAGTACTTGTGCTTCGCGATCGTCGCCATCGGCATCGCGATCGCGTGGGGCAACGGCGGGATGCTGGTCCTCGGCCAGGGCCTCTTCTTCGGGCTCGGCGGCTACTCGATGGCCATGTACCTCAAGTTGCAGGAGGCCGGCTCGGGCGGGCTGCCGGACTTCATGACCTGGAGCGGCGTCGAGAAGCTGCCGCTGGTCTGGAAGCCGTTCGAACACGCCTGGGTGGCGGTGCTGGGAACCGTGCTGGTGCCGGTGGTCATCGCCGGCCTGCTGGGGCTGCTGGTCTTCCGCAGCCGTGTGCGCGGGCCGTACTTCGCGATCCTCACCCAGGCGCTCGCGGCGGCCTTCGTGATCCTGCTCGTCGGTCAGCAGGGGCTGACCGGCGGCACCAACGGGCTGACCAACATCCAGTCCTTCTTCGGGCTGAACCTGGCCAACAACGGCGACCGCCGGACGCTCTACATCGTCGTCGCGCTCATGCTCGGCGCCGTCTACCTGGTCGCACGCCAGCTGCTGGCCAGCCGCTACGGCCGGCTGCTGATCGCGGTGCGTGACGCCGAGGACCGTGCGCGGTTCTTGGGGTACAACCCGACGACAGTCAAGGTGTTGGCCTTCGCCACGGCCGCCGGGATGGCCGGCCTGGCGGGAGCCCTCTTCGTCCCGGTCGTCGGCATCATCTCCCCCGCCTTGCTCGGCGTCGTGCCGTCGATCGAGATGGTGATCTGGGTCGCGGTCGGCGGGCGCGCGTCGCTGGCGGGCGCGGTCGGCGGCGCGCTGCTGGTCAACTGGGGCAAGACCGAGTTCAGCGAGCAGTTCCCGTCGCAGTGGACCTACGCGCTCGGGGCGCTGTTCGTGATCGTCGTCGCGTTCGCGCCGCTGGGGCTGGCCGGGTTGATCACACGCGCGCGCGAGTCCCTGTTCACCAAGGAGAAGACCGCATGAGCACCGCCGCCGAGCCGCTGTTGAAGATCCGTGGGCTAGGCGTCTCGTTCGACGGCTTCCATGCGCTGACCGACGTCGACCTCGACGCCACCGAGGGCGAGGTCCACTTCCTGATCGGCCCTAACGGGGCGGGCAAGACCACGTTGGTGGACATCGTCACCGGGCTCACCAAGCCGACGACGGGCTCGGTGCACTTCGCCGGCCAGGAGCTCATCGGCCGCAAGGAGCACGAGATCGTGCACCTCGGGATCGGGCGCACGTTCCAGACCGCCAGCGTCTTCGAGGCGCTGACCGTCGCCGACAACCTCGACCTGGCGGCGAGCTTCCGGATCGGCCTGCGGCGGATGCTGCGGCGCCGGCGCGGAACCGACCCGCGCGTTGCCGAGGCGCTAGAGACCACCGGCCTGGCGGCCGTCGCCGACCGCCCAGCCGGCTCGCTGTCGCATGGCCAAAAGCAGTGGCTGGAGATCGGGATGCTGCTGGTGCAGGAGCCGCGGATGCTGCTCTTCGACGAGCCGGTCGCGGGCATGAGCCCCGACGAGCGGACGCGGACCGGCGAGCTGATCCGGCTGACGGCCGAACGCTGCACGGTGCTCGTCGTCGAGCACGACATGGACTTCCTGCGGCGCTTTGCCACCAAGGTCACCGTGCTCCACGAGGGCAAGGTGCTGCGCCACGGCGCGACGGTCGCCGAGGTCCAGGCCGACGAGCAGGTCCAGGAGGTGTACATCGGCCGTGCCAAGGACGGTCGGGGACAGGTAGGAGCAACAACATGAACTTGACCGTGACCGACCTGCACGCCAGCCACGGCCGCACGCCCGCGCTCTTCGGCGTCGGGCTGGAGCTGGCCGAGGGCGGCAGCTGCTGCGTGCTGGGCCGCAACGGCGTTGGCAAGACCTCGTTGATGAACGCGATCATGGGCGTGCTGCCCGCGCGCGGCGGGAAGGTCGAGCTCGACGGGCGCGACATCACCAAGCTGCCGCCGTGGGAGCGCGTCCGCGCGGGGCTGGGCTACATCCCCCAGGAGCGCGCAGGCTTCGCGCAGCTGACCGTCGCCGAGAACCTGCGCGTGGTGCTGGAGACGCGCAGCGGCGGGCAGCGCTCGGAGATCGACGAGGTCTTGGACCTGTTCCCGCGGCTGCAGCCGCTGCTCAAGCGCGCCGCCGGCTTCCTCAGCGGTGGCCAGCGCCAGCAGCTGGCGATCGCCCGCGCGCTGCTGACCAAGCCGCGGATCCTGCTGCTCGACGAGCCGACCGAAGGCATCCAGCCGTCGATCGTCGCCGAGATCGAGGAGGCGATCGTCGCCTTCCACGAGCGCGACGGCCTCGGGATCCTGCTCGCCGAGCAGTACGTCGAGATGGCCCTGCGGATGGCCGAGAAGTACATCGTGTTGGAGGCAGGCCAGGTTGTCGCGGCCGGCGCGACGGGCGAGCTGAGCAGCGCGGACGCCGGAAAGTTGCTGGCGATCTAGCGTTTCGGCGCCCCACGAGCGCGGATGGCACCGAGACGTTGCGTGCCAACGTCTAGGTGCCAGGCGTCCGTCATCCCCCAACCGGCATGACCGCGACGAGCGCGTCGCGCAGGTCGCGTAGCCGATCGGCCAGCTCCTCATGGCCGTCACCGGCGCCCGCGGCCTGCGCGAGGCGCTCGGCGGCGTCCGCCGCTTCGGCGGCGCCAACCGCGCGGCTGGCGCCCGCGACCTGATGGGCAAGACGGCGCAGCGCCTCGCGGTCACCCTCCTCCAGCGCGTCGGCCAGCCGCGTGACCTCGTCCTGGATCGACGCCGCGTAAGAGGCGAGGATCCGCGCGCCGAGCTCGGCGTCGCCGGCGACCAGCTCGTCGAGCGCCGAGCCGTCGACCGCGGGCGGGAGGGCGTGGAGATCGGTCACGCCCGCGCCGACCGGTGCCGGCTCGGGCCAGTCGACGTGCGGCAGCCAGCGACGCAGCGTTCCCGCCAGGATCGCCATCGTCGTCGGCTTGGTGACGACATCGTCCATCCCGACGGCGCGGCAGCGCTCGCGCTCACCCTGCAGCGCGCTGGCCGTGAGCGCCAGCAGCGGCGTGCGCTGGCGGCCGCTCGCGCGCTCGGCGTCGCGCAGCCGCCGAGCCAACTCATAGCCATCAACATGAGGAAGCTGGATGTCGGTGAACACCAGGCCATAGCGCCCGCCGTCGAAGTGCTCCAGCGCCTCGGCGGCGTCACCGGCGCTATCGACCCGGAAGCCGATCGCCTCCAGCTGTGCCGCCAAGACCTGGCGGTTGACCGGGTGATCCTCGACCAGCAGGACGAGGCTGCCCTCGCCTTCGGCCGCCTCCCGCGAGGCCGGCAGCATCCGGCGCCCGGCGGCGGCCGCCGCGCCGTCGCTGCCCGGCACGGGCTCGGCGTCTGCGGACGCGCCGACCGTCAGCGGCAGCTCGACGGTCACCGTCGTCCCCTGCCCGGGCGCGCTGCGCAGCGTGACCGTCCCGCCCATCGCCTCGACCAGCTGGCGGCAGATCGCCAGGCCCAGCCCCGTGCCCTCGCTGCTGCGGGCGTGGTCGGTGCTGGCCTGCGTGAACGGGACGAACAGACGCCGCTGGTCCTCGGGCGCGATGCCGATGCCGGTGTCCGAGACGGCCAGCGCGACGCGCTGTGTGCGGTCCGCCCCGCCCCCGTCGAGCACCCGGACGTCGACCGCCACGCCGCCCTCGCGCGTGAACTTCATGGCGTTGCCCAGCAGGTTGCCGAGCACCTGCCGCAGCCGCCCGGCGTCGACCACGTGCGCCGCGCCCAGCGCCGGGTCGAGCGTCGTCGTCAGCTCCAGCCCGCGCAGCCGCGCGGCGTGGCGGTGTTGGCCGACGACCTCGGAGACCAGCGGCCCCACAGCAACGGTCACCGGCGCCAGATCGAGGAACCCCGCCTCGATCTTGGAGAAGTCCAGCACGTCGCCGATCACGGCCAGCAGCGCCCGCGCCGAGCCCATCGCGACGTCGACCAGCTCGCGCTGGCGCTCGTCCAGCGCATCGAGCGCCAGGATCTCCAGCGTCCCGGTGACGGCGACCAGCGGCGTGCGCAGCTCGTGGCTCATCATCGCCAGGAAGGCCGACTTCGCGCGATCGGCAGCCTCGGCGTCCTCGCGCGCACGGCGCAGGTCGGCCTCCAGCGCCTTGCGCTCGGTGACGTCGGCGACGAACCCGTACAACTCGGCCGACCCATCAGGGTTCTTGACCGTCAGCGCCTGGCCCTGCATCCACGCGACCTCGCCATCGGGCGTGTGGATGCGGTACTCGTGCGCCCACGGGCGGCCGCTGCGGGCGGCGCTCAACATGGTGTCCAACCAGCCACCGCGATCCTCGGGCAGCACGACGCGCGCCATGCCCGGGAAGTCGCCGTCCTGGTTGCGCGCCAGCCGGTGGATCGAGCCGTGGCGGCTGGTGAAGCGCAC
Source organism: Baekduia sp. (assembly GCA_040509415.1). GTDB lineage: Bacteria > Actinomycetota > Thermoleophilia > Solirubrobacterales > Solirubrobacteraceae > Baekduia. The sequence continues at coordinate 5,522 of JBEVLC010000303.1, forward strand.
GTTGAAGCCGCCGTCGGCGTCGATGTGGAACTGAAAGACCGCGCCGGGGACGCGGTCGGCGATCGTCTGCAGGCGGTTCTCGGCCTCGCGCGCCTCGCGCTCGGCGATCCGCCGGCCGGCGAGGTCGTTCTCGATCGCATCGGCCATCTCGTTGAAGTCGCCGGCCAGCTGGGTCAGCTCGGCCACACCGTGGGGCTCGGCGCGCTGGGACCAGTCGCCGAGCGTGATCCGGCGCGTCACGTCAGCCAGGCGCGACAGCGGCCGCACGATCGAGCGCGCGGCGACCACGAGCGCCGCGGCCAGGACCGCGGCCAGCAGCACGAGGATCGCGGTCTGGACGGCCAGCAGCCGGTCGGTACTGCCCTGGAGGTCCTGGGCACGGCGCGCGGTGCGGGCGTCGACCAACGCGGTGAAGCGATCGATCGCCTCCATGATCTTGCGCTTCTGGGCGTGGTAGTTGTCATCAACCAGGCGGGCGTAGCGCGGGGCGACCTCGCGCAGGTAGTCGCGGTCGACGCCCGCGGCGATCCGGGGCGCGACCTTGTTCATCATCTGCAGCTCGAGCAGCGCGAGGTCGTTGGAAGCCCGCAGCGAGGCGGCGAGCGCAGCGAACTCGTCGCTGGAGAAGTGCGCGCGGCGCATCAGCTCGGTCAGCGCGGCGGGCGGCCCGCGGCGCACCTTGGCGTCGCCGTCGGCCAGGACGCGGTCCCAGAACGAGCTGTCGTAGTGCAGCGGGCGCGGCGCGTCGCCGCTGCGGATGGCGAGGATCTCGTCGTAGTAGCGGCGGTAGCGCGGGTCCCCGGTCGTCACGTAGAGGCGCACCATCCGCGTGAGGTCGTTGGAGCTCTGGCGCATCCCGTCCGAGAGTCGGAACGAGGTCACGCGCTGGCGCTCGGCCTGCGAGCGCTCGGTCGCGGTCCGGACCTGCAGCAGCGTAACGATCGACAGCAGCACCGCGAGCACCACGACGACGCCCAGCAGCGCCTTGAGCAGGCCGCGGATCGACGGGGTGCGCCGTCCGCTCACGGGGCCGCGGCCCCCGGCCGGTGCAGGCCGACGACCTCCAGCAGCCGGCGCGCGGTCAGCGGCTTGCGGACCACGCCCAACACGGCGAGGCCGTGGCCGACCGCGGTCGCCTCGGCCGCGTCGAGGATCGCGTCGTCGAGGCCGCTGGCGATGATCAGCGCGGTGTCGAGCTGGCGGTCGGCAAGGTGGCGGAAGAACGTCATGCCGTCCATGCCCGGCATGTCGAGGTCGCACACGATGACGTCGGGCTGGCCGCCGTCGTCCAGCAGCTCCAGCGCGCTCTCGCCGTCGGCCGCCTCCAGCAGCGCGCCCGCGCCGAGGTTGCCGAGGATCTGCAGCATCGTGCGCCGCTGGAACTCGTGGTCCTCCACGACCAGGACAGAGCAGTGGGCCAGCGTCATGTGCGGTCCTCCGAGATGCTAAGGGCATTACTGCGCTCAGCGTCGATCAACAGTCCAAGCGCACGGCCACGATGCACGGCGTCGGCCCGGGAGGCGACGCCCAGCTTCGTGTACAGCGCCCGGGTGTGGGTCTTGATGGTGTTGCGCGAGATGAACAGCTCGTCGGCGACCTGGCGCAGGCTGCCGGCGCGCGAGAGCGCAGCGAGGACCTCTGTCTCGCGGCTGCTGAGCAGGGGCGCGGCGCCGAGCTCGGCCGTGCCGCGATAGGGCGTCTCGGGATCGGCGAGGACCGCGTCCAGCGCCGCGGGCAACAGCCCGGGGTCGTGGGCGCCGTCGAGTTGCTGGTGCGCAGTGGCGATCGCCTCTTCTGCCTGCGCCGTGTCGCCGAGCGCCGCGTACGCACGGGCCAGCTCCAGCCCCACCGCGGGCACGACCAGCGACGAGTCGCGCCACCCGCGCGCGAGGTCCAGCCCGGCGCGGCAGCGGGCCGCCGCCTGCTCGGGGTCGCCGGTGAGCGTCAGCAGCTGGGCACGGGCGCAGAGCACCGGCAAGGCGTGAGGCGAGGCACGCAGCGGCCCGTCGTCGCGGGCCGCGCGGGCGGCGGCGGTCAGCAGCCGCGCCTCGGCGACATCGCCGCGCCGCAGCGTGACGAGCGCCAGCACCGCGCGCGGCAGATAGGCGACCAACGGCAGGCCCGCCGAGGGCAGGTGAACCGGCTCGCCGACCGCTTGGCGCGCCAGCTGCTCGGCCTCGGGATCGCGCCCGAGCAGGTACAGGTGCCAGGCGGTCAGCGCCTCGACCGCGGCCCGCACCGGCGCGCCCCGCGGCAGCGCGGCCAGCGCGCGCTCGGCCGCCCGGACGGCGCCGGAGAGGTCGCCAAAGCACAGCATCGCCTCCAGCGAGAGCGCCGCGAGCGCGTAGGAAGCGGTGCCATCTGGCATCGGCCCCTCCCACCCCGCGCGCTCACCGGTCGCCAGCCAGCCGTCGCGGCGGTCGCGATCGCCCGAGAGCGCGGCGAGCACCGCGCTGACGTAACAGAGGCGCGCGTCGTCGCCGACGACCGCGGCCGGGAACTGCGCCAGCCACTCGCGCGCGCGGCCGCCGAGTGCGCCTGACTGGACGAAGCGGATGCTGTGGCAGGCCAGCAGCTCGCCGGCGAGGTCCCAGTCGCGGGCGGCGAGATAGTGGCCCATCGCCTCATACAGCTCACCCTCGCCGCCCTCGCTCTCCAGCCACTCTCCCGCGCGCACGTGCAGGTGGCGCGCGCGCTGCGCGTCGCGCGCGACCAAGCGGTTGCGTAGCACGTCGCGCAGCAGGTGGTGGCAGCGATACCACTGGCGCGAGCGATCCAGCGGCGTCAACAGCAGCGACGAGCGCGTCAGGCTCGCGAAGGCCGCGCGCGTCTGTGCGTCGTCGCCGAGCAGGCGCAGGCAGAGATCGAGGTTGAAGCGGTCCAGGACCGCGGTCTCCAGGATGAAGCGCCGCTCGTGCTCGGGCGAGGAGGCCAGGACCTCATCGACCAGATCCCCGATCAGGTCCTCGTCGGAGGAGCGCAGCTGCTCGACGACGTCATCGGGCGCGTCGCCGAGCCGCAGCCGCAGCGCCGCGAGGTAAAGCGCCGCCGGCCAGCCCTCGGTGCGCCGCTCCAGCGCAGCGGCCTGCTCGGGATCGAGTGCCAGGCCGAGCGCATCGAGCAGGAACCGCTGCGCCTCGTCGGCGCCGAAGCGCAGGTCATCGGCACGCACGTCGAGGACCTCGCCCTGGCTGCGCATCCGCGTCAGCGACTCCAGCTCCAGATCCCGGCGCGTGGCGAGCAGGACCGTGTGCGGATGTGGCAGACGAGCGAGCAGCCAGTCGACCGCCTCGCGCGTCGGCCCGTCAGCAACCGCGAGATGCAGGTCATCGAGGATCAGCGTCAGGGGCTGCTCCGTCTGGGCCAGCGCGTCGAGCAGCGCGATGAGGATCTGGGAGCGGACGTCGACATCCGGCGCCTCGGCGGCATCCCGTGCCTCATCCAGCGCATCGCCGACAACTGGCCGCAGCGCGGTCAGCACCGCCAGCCACAGCCGCGAGCCCAGGTCGTCGCCGTCGAGCGAGACCCAGGCGACGCGTTCGGGGGTTGGCGCTCGGGCCACCCATTGGGCCAGCAGCGTGCTCTTCCCAAACCCCGCGGGAGCGCTGACCACGACCGCCCGTGCGCCGGTCCGGTCGATGGCGTCGAGCAGCGGCGAGCGCTCGAGGTGCTCGGAACGGACGGCCGGCCGGTGGAACTTCGTCTGCGGGAACACCTGGTGGTTCGGAAACCTGACGATTGCGTCTGGTGGCCGGTAGGTCCAGACGGTCCAAAGCTCGGTGCCGACAGGTCGGGGTGCGGGGTGGGGCTGGATGGGCGGCGCTCCGTGACGATCGCCACCACGCTCACGCGGTCTGGGGCGTTGGGGGCGTAGCCGGGCTGTGGTTCGGCGCCCATTTGTATGGGCATCGAACGAGCGCCGCGCGGATGGCGACATCACGGATCACCGCCCTCCCCACGAGCTCGCGCCGCAGACGTGCGCTGCGCGAACGGTCACGCAGCTGCGACGCAGCGCTCGCGAATCGTTACGGCTTCGCCACTTCGTAGCGGGGTCTGACCCCGTCACGACTCTGACCCCGTCACGACTCTGCACGCCCGCGCGTGCGGGTCCGGGTCGTTTCGTGGTGGGCGGGCTCAGGCGGTCATCGCAACAGGAGTTCGTTGATCTTCTCAGCTGGGGTCTTCCAGCCGAGGGTCTGTCGTGACCGTCCGTTGAGCTCTGTGGCGATGTGGTCGAGGTCTGTTTGGGTGTGGATGGCCAGGTCGGTGCCCTTGGGCAGGTACTGGCGCAGCAGCCCGTTGGTGTTCTCGTTTGAGCCTCTCTGCCAAGGGCTGTGGGGTCACAGAAATAGACGGGCACGCCGGTCTGGACGCTGCAGGGCCACGACGACGTGCTCGGTGGTGCGCCGATTGCCCAGGCGGGCCAGCAGCACGTAGCGAGTCTGGCGCTCGACCAGCGTGGCTATAAACGAGCGGTCGGCCTTTCCGACCAGCAGATCGCCCTCCCAATGGCCCGGCACGGCGCGGTCTTCGATCTCGGCGTTCTGGCGCTACGGCCTGCCGAAACCCCGCCACTGATCGCCTCGCGCTCAGCAAAACACAGCCGCAGATCCGACTGACCGATCCGCCGGCCCTTTGACCCTTGGACTACTCCCAGACCGCTGGACCGTCCGCAACGACAACCCCAACCCGACCGCCAACAACGTCCCCCTATGCACCAACGCTCTCGCCACCACAACCCCTCTCGACCACCCACAACAAGATCCCCTGTCGCAACGACCCATAGAGACCACCCATCACTCTGCACGTCAACTCGACCAGCGCCGTCCGATAGCGCTGCGGGCGACCTGCGTTGGCGGCGCGAGCGCCTAGGGAGGGCGGTGATCCGTGATGTCGCCATCCGCGCGGCCACCGTTCGATGCCCATACAAATGGGCGCCGAACCACGCTCACCTACGCCCTAAACGCCCCAGGCCACGAGAGCGTGGTGGCGATCGTCACGGAGCGCCGACTATCCAGCCACGCCCCGGCCCTAAGCCGTCAAATCAGCAGCCATCTCATCGAACACCACCACATACGCATCAACCGCCTCATCCGTATGCGTGACGGAAAGCGTCCACTCCTCCTCACGCCCCGGCGTCATAAAGATCCCGCGGTTCATGTTGTACAACCACGCCAGATCGGCGATCGCCGCGTCCTGCTGGGCCTTGAAGGTCTCGTAGTCGATGATCTTGCTCGTCGCGAACGTCACGCAGCCCTTCGACCCGATCCCCACCGCGTACCCGGGCAGGTTGTACTTCGAGATCACGCCCTCGCAACCCGCCAGCAGCCGATCGTTCAGCGCATCCAGGTGCGCGTAGGCCTCCGGCGTCAAGACCTCCAACAAGTTCGCGCGCGTCGCCGCCATCCCCAGAGGGTTCCCGTTGTAGGTGCCCACTTGGTAGACGGTCCCATCCTCGACGGTCCCCGCCAGCTCCTCGTTCATGCCGATCGCCCCCGTCGGGACCCCGCCACCCAGCGCCTTGGCCAACGTCACCATGTCGGGCAACACGCCGTACTTGTCGGTCGCGCCACCCGGCGCCACCGTCAGCCCCGTCTTGACCTCGTCGAAGATCAACACCACCCCATGGCGCGCCGTGATCTCCCGAACGGCCTCCAGATACCCCGGCTCCGGCAGGACCACGCCGAGGTTCATCATCGCCGGCTCCATGATCACGCAGGCCGGCTTGCGGCCTTCCCCATCGAGCTCGACGATCCGGCGCTCCATCGACTCGGCATCGTTGAAATGCACGGCGAAGACGTGGTCGACGGTCGACTGCGGGATGCCGCCGCCGTAGGGCAGCGAGACCGGGTGGTCGTGGTCGCCGATCTTGTCGTACTCGACGCCGATGGACACCATCACGGTGTCGTGATGGCCGTGGTAGGAGCCGAAGATCTTCAGGACGTCGTCGCGGCCGGTGAACGCGCGGGCAATGCGGATCGCGTCCATCGTCGACTCCGACCCGGAGTTCGTGTAGCGCCACTTCGGCAGGCCCCAGCGGCGGGCGAGCTCGTTGCCGACGACGATCGCGTCCTCGGTCGGCGCCGCGAAGTGCGTGCCCAACCCGTAGCGATCGGTGATCGCCTTGCCGATCGCGGGATGCGCGTGGCCCTGAACCATTGAGCCGAAGCCGTTGTGGAAGTCCCACATCTCGTTGCCGTCGACGTCCCAGACCTTGGGTCCGGCGCCGCGCTCCAGGTAGATCGGCCACGGCTCGCGCACCTGGTAGCTGGAGGCCACTCCGGAGGCGAGGTGCTCGTTGGCGCGGGCGAACGTCTCGCCGCTGCCCTTGGTTGCCTCGTTGAGGCGCTTGGTCTCACGCTCGGTCAACTCCGCGATGCGTGCGCGATCGATCGTGACGGTCTGAGCGTTGGTGGCCATGGTCATCCGATGGTAGGCGTGGTCGTTGTTCCAGTCTGTACCCCTTTGACCCGCTCAGACGCCGGGTCGTACAACGGCTCAGCGGTGACGACGCCGGCCACCCAGGTGCCGAAGACGTCGACCGTGACCTCCACGCCGGCAACGGCATGCTCCACCGGAACATAGGCGTAGGCGATCGACGCGCCGACCGTGTAGCCGTAGCCGCCCGAGGTCACGCGGCCGACGACGCGACCGCCGACCGCGACCGGCTCGTTGCCCAGCGCGACCGAGCGCGGGTCCTCGAGCACGAGACAGACCAGGCGCTGCTCAGGCTCCCCACGCTCCCGCAACGCCGCCGCCCCCAGGAACTCCTTGTCCTCCCGCACGCAGAACGACAGCCCGGCCTCGTGCGGCGTCTGGTCGGGCGTGATGTCCGCACCCCAGACGCGGTAGCCCTTCTCCAACCGCAAGGAGTCGATCGCGCGGTAGCCGCCGGCGACGAGGCCATGCGGCGCGCCCGACTCCCACACCTCCCGCCACAGCGCCGCGCCGTACTCGGCCGGACAGTAGAGCTCCCACCCGTACTCGCCGACGAACGTGACCCGTAGCGCGCGCACCGGCACGTCGCCCACCACGAGCTCCCGCATCGACATGTAGGGGAAGTCCAGCGCGTCGGGGGTCAACGGCGCCAGGATGTCCCGCGCCCGCGGCCCCCAGAGCGCGAAGCACGCCCAGCGCGACGTCGTGTCGGTGATCGTGACGCTGCCGTCGCGCGGGGCATGGCGTGTGATCCACGACCGGTCGTGCTGTCCGAACGCGGTGCCGGTGACGATCTGGAAGGCCTCCTCGTCCAGCCGCGTGACGGTGAAGTCGCACTCGATCCCGCCGCGGGCGTTGAGCATCTGGGTGTAGGTGATGCGCCCGACGTCGCGCGCAACCTTGTTGTCGCACAACGACTCTAGGAACTCGGCCGCCCTCGGTCCGCTCACCTCGAACTTGGCGAACGAGGACTCGTCGAACAGCCCGGCGCGCTCGCGGACGGCGCGGTGCTCGGCACCGATCGCCGGCGACCAGTGCTGGCCGGCCCAGCCGCGGGGACGAAGCGCGACATCGCCGGCCGCCGCGTTCGACTCGTACCAGTTGACCCGCTCCCACCCCGACTTCTCCCCGAACGCCGCCCCGTGCTCCACGTGCCATGCGTAGTTCGACGACACCTTCAGCGGCCGCCCGGCTGACCGCTCCTCACCCGGGTAGTGGATGTCGTAGTAGGTCTCATAGACCTCCTTGGTGCGCTTCAAGCTGTAGGCCGGCGAGCGGTACTGCGGCCCGAAGCGCCGGATATCCATGTGCCACAGGTCCAGCTGCGGCTCGCCGGCGACGATCCACTCGGCCATCACCTTGCCGATGCCGCCCGCGCCCGCCAAGCCGTGCGCGCAGAACCCCGCCGCCACGAACAGCCCGTCGACCTCGGTCTCCCCCAGGCAGAACTCGTTGTCGGGGGTGAATGCCTCGGGGCCGTTGATCAACTTGGTGACCTTGACGTCCTCCATCGCCGGGACGCGTAGCTTCGACGCCAGCGCGATCTCCTCGAAGCGCGGCCAGTCCTCCTCCAGCAAGCGTCCGTTGAAGTCCGGCGGGATGCGGTCGACCAAGTGCTCGTCCAACGACCATGGCGCGCAATAGCGCTCATAGCCACCCATCACCAGCCCCTCTCCCTCCTCGCGGAAGTAGATGAGGTTGTCGGGGTCACGCAGCGTCGGGAGATGCCGCGGCCCCGTCGACCGGTCCCGGAACGGCTGCGTCACCAGATATTCATGCGCCATCGGGACAACAGGAACCCGGACGCCCGCCAGCCGCCCCAGCTCCGCGGCGTACATCCCGCCCGCGATCACCACCCGCTCGCACTCCACCCGCCCCCACTGCGTCTCAACCGCCTGCACCCGTCCGTCGACCACCTCGATCCCGGTCACGCGCGTGTGCGTGAACACCTGCACACCGCCCTCACGCGCCCCCTCCGCCAAGGCATAGGTCAACTGCGACGGATCGAGGTACCCGTCCGTCGGTAGGTACGACGCGACCCGCACGCCCTCGGTCGACATCAACGGGAACTTCGCGGCCGCCTCCTCGGCGCTCAGCAGCTCCAGCGGCAACCCGAACGTCCGCGCCCACGCGACCTGCCGATGGACCTCCTGCTCGCGCTCGGGCGTGCACGCCAGCCGGATCCCGCCGCACTCCACCCAGCCGCAGTCCAGCGACCGGTACAGCTCGACCGAGTACATCATCATGGTCGTCAGCGAGACCGACGAGCGCAGCTGACCGACGAGCCCGGCGCTGTGGAACGTCGAGCCCGACGTCAGCTCGTCGCGGTCGACCAGCACGACATCGGACTCGCCCAGCTTCGCCAGGTGGTAGGCGATCGACGTCCCGCCCACCCCACCGCCGATGACGACCACCCGGGCGCGGTCGGGAAGCTCACGGGGACGCGGCATCTTGCAGCCAGCCTTCGAATCGGGGATCTGCCGTGGTCGCCGCCAGCCGGCGCAGATGGCGCTCGGCGTAGCCGGCGAAGTCGAAGTCCAGCTCGCTGATCGCGGCCTGCACGGTGCCCCAGAGCGCCTCGCGCACGTCCGACATCGAGCGCATCAGCCGCAGCGCCGCGAAGCGCCGCTCGGTGCACGGCTCGTCCCAGTAGGCGGCCAGCAGCGCGCGGTCATCGGCATCGGTGAAGCCGTTGTTGATGGACAAGTTGCCGAGGTCGAAGTAGCGATCGCCCATGCCCGCGTACTCCCAGTCGACGAGCCAGACGCGCCGGCCGTCGCCGAGCAGGTTGGCGGCCAGCAGGTCGTCGTGGCAGGGCACCACCGCGTGCTCGGGACCGGTCAGCGCGGCGGCGATCCGCTCGGCCAGCCGCGCCGCATCCGACGCCGCCGCAGACACCTCGGCGCCGCGCTCACGCGCCAGCGCCAGGTACTCGCGGGCGATCCGCGGAACGTCGAAGCTCGTCGGCAGCGACGGCGCGTGCTCGTGGAAGGCGCGCAGCGCGCGGGCGATCTCGACCATCGCGGGCGGCTCGCGCAGGACCGTGTCGGCCAGCGGCACGCCGGGCACGAACGCGGTCACCAGGCAGGAGTGCTCGGGGATGAACGCCAGGACGGTCGGCGCGATGCCGAGCTTGGCCGCCGCTTGGGTCGCCACGTGCTCGGAGGCGCGATCGATGCCCAGCAGCTCGGTCTGGTGGCCGGCGATCCGCAGCACCACCTCGACCTCGCCGAAGCGCGCGCGGAAGTTGTGGTTGGTGATCCCGCCGCCCAGCGTCACCGGCGCTGCGGCCAGCGGGCCGAGCTGATCTTGGACTGCGTCGATGACGGCGCGCGGCGGCCCCATGGTCTCCCGTGGCGGCGACCCTAGTCCGCCTCGGGGTTTGCGGTCAATGGTGCGCTGCATATACCTTCGCGCGATGACGCTCGATGAGCTCCGCGCCCAGGTCGCCGACGGCAGCATCGACACGGTGCTGCTGTGCCTGACCGACATGCAGGGCCGGCTGCAGGGCAAGCGCATGCATGCGGGCTTCTTCGTCGACGAGGTCGTCGCCCACGGCGCCGAGGCCTGCAACTACCTGCTGGCCGTCGACGTGGAGATGAACACGGTCGACGGCTATGCCATGTCCTCGTGGTCACGCGGCTACGGCGACTTCGTGATGGCGCCCGACCTCGACACGCTGATGCCGGTGCCGTGGCTGCCCGGGACGGCGCTCTGCCTCGTCGACCTGCAGTGGCAGGACGGCGCAGAGGTCGTCGCCTCCCCGCGTCAGGTCCTGCGCCGCCAGCTCGCCCGTCTCGCCGAGCGCGGCTGGACGGCCAACGCCGGCTCCGAGCTGGAGTTCATCCTGTTCGAGGACAGCTACGAGCAGGCATGGGACAAGGGCTATGTCGGCCTCACCCCGGCCAACCGCTACAACGTGGACTACTCGATCCTTGGGACGGCGCGCGTCGAGCCGCTGCTGCGCGCGATCCGCAATGCCATGCACAGCGCGGGCATGCGCGTGGAGGACTCCAAGGGCGAGTGCAACCTCGGCCAGCACGAGATCAACTTCCACTACAGCGACGCGCTGACCACCTGCGACCGCCACGTCGTCTTCAAGAACGGCGCCAAGGAGATCGCCGCCCAGCACGGCCAGGCGATCACGTTCATGGCCAAGTACGACGAGCGCGAGGGCAACTCATGTCACCTGCATCTCTCGCTGGCCGACGTCAAGTCCGGCGACAACGTGTTCGCCACCGACAACGACCTCTTCGACGCGTTCCTGGCCGGCGCGATCGCCGCCCTGCGCGAGCTGACGCTGCTGCTCGCGCCCAACATCAACTCCTACAAGCGCTTCGCCGCCGGCTCGTTCGCGCCGACCGCCGTCGCATGGGGCAACGACAACCGCACCTGCGCCTTCCGCGTCGTCGGCCACGGGCCGGGGCGCCGCTTCGAGTGCCGTCTGCCCGGCGGCGACGTCAACCCCTACCTGGCGCTGGCCGGGCTCATCGCTGCGGGCCTGCACGGCGTCGACCAGCAGCTCGCCCTGCCACCGGTCTGCGAGGGCAACGCCTACACCGCCCAAGACGTCGAGCACGTCCCGAGCACGCTGCGCGAGGCCCGCGCCCTCTTCGCGCAGAGCGCGATCGCCCGCGAGGCGCTCGGCGAAGAGGTCGTCGCCCACTACCTCAACATGGCCGATGTGGAGCTGGCCGCCTACGATGCAGCGGTCACCGACTGGGAGCGCGTCCGCGGCTTCGAACGGTTGTGAGATGAGCACCCAGACCCCCGACTCCCCCGAGCTGCCCTCCTTCGAGACCGTCTTTGCGCCGGTGCGCTCCCAGACGGCCTTCGAGGAGACGCTGGAGCGGCTGGGGACGGCGATCAAGCTCGGGCTGCTCGCGCCCGGTGCGCGGCTGCCGGCCGAGCGGGAGCTGTGCACGCGGCTGGAGATCTCGCGCTCGACGCTGCGCCAGGCGCTGACCGCGCTGGCCCAGAGCGGCCACCTGCACGCGGTGCGCGGCCGTGGCGGCGGCACGTTCGTCACCGAGCGCCCGCCGCCGCGGGACCCACCGTCGCGCGCGGTGCTCGCCTCCTGGCACGAGGCATGCGACGTGCGGCTGGGCGTCGAGCTCGGAATCGCGGCGCTCGCGGCCGGGCGGGCAAAGGATCATGAGCTCGCACCGCTCGACGAGCTCGTCGGCGCGATGGACGACATGGCCGAGGACTTCGCCGGCTACCGCCAGGCCGACGTGCGCTTCCACATCGGCTTGGCCGAGGCGACCCACAGCCCGCGCCTGGTCGCGCTGGCAACCGAGGCCCAAGGGCAGATGACCGACCTCATCTCCCACATCGCCCACCCGCCCGAGGTCCTCGACCACGCCAACGCCCAGCACGCGCAACTGCTGACGCGCATCCGTGCCCGCGACGCCGACGGCGCCGTGCGCGTCATGGCCGAGCACCTGCGCGGCACCGAGCTGGTGCTCGCGGGCCTGCTCCCGGGCGCCCGGGACTAAGCCCCTACCTCGCTCGCGACCGTCGGCTGGCGCACGGTCGGCGGCGACCGGTACTCCCAAAGCGCCAGCGCCGTCAGCAGCGCGGTGACCAGCGCCGAGAGCGCCAGCGCCGAGACGTGCGGGCCGAGCAGCGCCAGGACGATCAGCGCGCCTGCCGCGAGGAAGCGCTTGGCGTTGACCGTCCCGGTGATCCGCCGCCGGAAGAGGTTCTCGCCCAGCAGGTAGAGCGCGGGCCCACCGACGACCACCGCGCGCGCGACCCCGTGCAGCCGATCGTGGGGATGGGCGATCAGCAAGTCGTCGCCGACGGCCGTGGCGATGATCCCGGCCACGATCGGGAGATGCAGGTAGGTGTAGGCGTCGCGCGCGAGCCCACCCGGGTCCTCGCTGGCGCGCATCGCCTCGCGCGAGTGCGCGGCCGCCGCGCCGAAGTAGAGCCACCACAGCGCCGCGGTCTCCAGGAACGCCACCACCAGGCAGATGACGACGGTCGTGCCGAGGCCGGCCGCGGCGGCCGTCGCGCCGGTGACGACGATCGACTCGCCCAAGGCGATGATGATGAAGCCCTGGCAGCGCTCGGCGAAGTGGCCGCCCTCGACGTTGTAATCGGTCGTCGCCGCGTGGCCGCGCCCGGGCAGCCAGTAGCCGACGAACGGCGCCACCAGGTCGAGCAGGAGCGCCGGGATCCAGAGCAGCAGCCGGTCATCGCCCTCCAGCGTCGCGCCGGCCAGCCACAGCACGCCCGAGACCGTACTCCAGACGACCAGCCGCTCAAAGACGCTGCGCAACGGGTGATCGCGCGCCAGCAGCGACGCAGCCGCCACGTTGCGACCGACCTGCAAGACGACGTAGCTGACCGCGAACAGGACGCCGTGCTCCTTCAGCGCCTCCGGCAGCGCGGCCGCCATCAACAGGCTCGCGAGCATCACGCCGACGAGCACGACCCGCACGGCCGGCGACGCCGGATCGAACCAGTTGACCATCCACGTCGTGTACATCCACGCCCACCACACGACGAGCAGCAGGATCGCGGCGCGCGCCAGCCCGGCGACGGTGAGGTCGTCGAGAATCAGGTGCGAGAGCTGCGTGACCGCGAAGACGTAGACGAGGTCGAAGAACAGCTCGACGCTCGTGGTCGCCTGCTCGCTGCCGTCCCGCGGGCGGAGGTGGCGGATCGCGGGCAGGGTGACGGCCCTACGCGGTCGCCATCGCCGCGTCAAGGCCCTCGCGGGCCTGGCGGCGGACCTTGCCCTGGATCATCGGCGTCCAGCCGAGCAGCAAACCGGGCGGGCCGAGTGCCTGGCGCGCCCAGCCGTAGAAGGAGAAGCGGTCGTGATGGGTGTGGATCAACCCATCGCGGAACGTGAACTCGGCGTGCACGTCGTTGTGGACCTTGCGGCCGGTCGAGGTGAAGGTGTAGTCGGCCAGCCAGTGCGCGCTGCCGCGCTCGTCGTGGGCCTCGTGGGCGACGAGCTCGATCTTGAGGTCCGTGGCGCGGCCCGTGAGCATGACCCACATCGCGCCGGCCTCCGGACCATGGAGATCCTGGAAGACCGGGTCGGAGAAGTGGACGTCAGGGGCGTAGCAGGCGGCCATCGCCGCGCCGTCCAGCGCGTTGAAGGCGGTGTAGAAGCGCTCGATCATCTCGGCGTGAGGATGGGCCATGACGGCGGACGCTATCTGACCGGGCAGCGTCAGTCAGCAAGCGCGCCGGGATCCGACGGCACGTCGACCGCGTGCTCGCGCAGCGCCTCGATCGGGACGACCTCCAGCGCACGCTCGTGCGTCGAGGCCAGGACGACATAGGCCGCGGCGCCGTCGTGGTGGGCACGCAGCCAGTTGACGGCGGTCACGCACCAGCGGTCGCCGGGCACGAGGCCCGGGAAGCGGTACTGCGGCATCGGCGTGGTGAGGTCGTTGCCGATGCCCTTCTGATGGGCCAGGAACTCCGAAGTCATCACCGCGCAGATCGTGTGGCTGCCGAGGTCCTCAGGGCCCGTGCTGCAGCAGCCGTCGCGGTAGAAGCCCGTCAGCGGATCGGTTCCGCAGGGCTCGAGGTCGCCGCCCAGGACGTTGCGCTCCATGTCGGGCTCGACGTCGCTCACCCGGCCAGTATCGCGGATCGGTGCAGCGCGACCTAGGCCGGCTCGGTGTGCGAGGCGGGCGGGGACGCGGTCACGCGCGGCACCTCGCTGAAGTCCGTCGCCACCGCGCCGAGGACGGTCCGCAGCCACGCGCGCTCAGCCTCGCCCGCGACGCGCATGCGGCGCTCGATCCATGCCGTCACCTGCCGCCGCGCGCCAACGGCCAGGACCGAGCCGCAGAGGGCGTAGCGGCCGTCGGCGAGCACCACGAGGCTGCCGGGCGCGTCGCGACGCAGGCGCAGGAGGTCGATGACCTCCTGGCCGGCCACCGACGTCGGCCGCGTCGCGTCGCCGTCGCCCTCGGTCCACGGGCGCGCGGTGAAGATCGACGACGTGCTGCGGACCTGCCGCGCCGGGCGGGCGCGCGGCCCGCTCGGCCCGCTGCGCCAGGCGCGCGTCAGCGACACGAGCTGGCGCGAGGCCTCTTCGCGGTAGAGCACGTGGAGGCGGTCGCCGGCGGCCACGCGCGTCGACCCGCGTGGCGGGATCGCCTGGCCGTCGCGCACGATCACGTTGATGACCGCCTCGCGCGGGAGACCGAGGTCGCGGACGGCGAGGCCGACGATCGCGTCGTCGGCCACCACCGGGAACTCCAGGACCTCGGCGCCGAGGCGGCGGATCGTTCCCGACTCGGCCAGCGGCCGCGGCAGCGCAGGGTCGTCGGTGGTGACGCCCAGGCGCTTGGCGAACGGCTCGAAGGTCGTGCCCTGCACGATCGTCGAGAGCAGGACCACGAAGAACACGATGTTGAAGAACTCGTGGCTGCGCGGAATGCCGTCGATCACCGGGAAGGTCGCCAGCACCACGGGCACGGCCCCGCGCAGGCCCGCCCAGCCGATCACCCCCTGCTCGCGCACGGAGAAGCCGAAGGGCGCGAGCGAGATCACCGTGGCCAGCGGCCGCGAGACGAACACCAGGACGATCGCCAGGACCGTCCCCTCGAAGGCGACCGCGGCGAGCTCCGACGGGAAGATCAGCAGGCCGAGGACCAAGAACATCGACAGCTGCGCGACCCAGGCCATGCCCTCGTGGAACATCGCGATCGTCTGCTTGGCGGGAATCGACGCCGACCCGAGCATCAGGCCCGTCAGGTAGACCGCCAGGAAGCCGGAGCCGTGCGCGGTGTCGGCGATGCCGAAGGCCAGCGCGACCGAGGCCAGCGTGGCGACCGGGTAGAGCCCCGCGGTCGCCAGGCGTGCCTCGCGCAGCGCAAAGCTGAAGAGGTAGCCGACCCCGAGGCCGACGACGCCGCCGATCGCGATCTGCCGGACGAACAGCCACGCGAAGTCCACGACGCCGTAGTCAGGGTGCATCAGCTTCTCGATGAAGCCGAGCACGAGCAGGATCGCGATCGGGTCGTTCATCCCCGACTCGGCCTCGAGCGTTCGCGCGAGGCGGCGGCGCAGCGTTGAGCCGCGCAGCAGCGCGAAGATCGCGGCGCCGTCGGTGCCCGCGACGATCGCGCCGACCAGCAGCCCTTCGGTCGTGTTGAAGTCAAACAGCCACGCCGCGACCAGGCCGGTCACCGCTGCGGTGATGAGCGTCCCGAGGACCGCGAGCGTCAGGGCCGGGCCAAGGACCGGCCGGATCTCGGGGAAACCCGCGGCCAGGCCGCCCTCGAACAGGATCAGCGCGAGCGCGACGATCCCGACGGTGCGCGCGAGCGCGTAGTCGTTGAAGTCGATCCACCCCGCTCCGTCGCTGCCGACGGCCATGCCGACGCCGAGGAACAGCACAAGTCCCGGGACACGCACCCGAGAAGCCAGCAACGACGCCAGCAAGCCGGCAGACAAGAGCGCGCCCACGATGAGGATGCGCTCGCCGTCGTGCACTTCCCACACCTTCGCACATGCGCCTCGCCCGTGGTCGTGACGAACAGCACTTGACTTCCGTCCTAGGCCAGGCGTACATTCGCCGCGCCATCTAAGGATGGCTGACCACACCTTTTCGGAGAGGGAACACGCGCATGGCCAACGTGGACGCCGCCGTCGCCTCGGGTGATGAACAGCGGCTTGCTGAGCTGGGCTACAAGCAGGAGCTGAGTCGCACCTGGAGTGGGTTCCAGAACTTCGCGATCTCGTTCACCATCATCTCGATCCTCGCCGGCTGCTTCACGACCTACGGGCAGGCCTGGAACAACGGTGGACCGGTCGCGATCTCGTGGGGCTGGCCGCTGATCTCGATCCCGATCCTGATCATCGGGTTCTGCATGTCGGAGCTCGTCTCGGCCTACCCAACCGCGGGCGGCATCTACTGGTGGGCCTCCAAGCTCGGCGGCGCCGGCTGGGGCTGGTTCACCGGCTGGTTCAACCTCATCGGGCTGATCGCGGTCACCGCGTCAGTCGACTACGGCGCGTCGCTCTTCCTCAACACGACGCTCGGGCTCTACGACATCGGCCTGTTCAACGGCAACTCGGCCGACGCCTCCGCGTTCCTGCACGGCACCTTCTTCCTCTTCCTGATCGTCCTGGCGCTGCACGCCGCGGTGAACATCGGCGGCAGCCATTTCGTCGCGCGGATCAACGGCGTCTCGGTCTGGTGGCACGTGGCCGGCGTCGCGGTGATCCTGGCCGTGCTGGTGCTCGTGCCCAGCAACCACCAGTCGCTGGACTTCGTCTTCACCGAGCGCTTCAACAACTCGGGCTTCAGTGGCGGGAGCACCAGCACGCTCATGTTCTGGATCTACATCTTGCCCCTGGGCTTCCTGTTGACGCAGTACACGATCACCGGCTTTGACTCGTGCGCGCACATCTCCGAGGAGACGCACGGCGCCGCTGACAGCGCCGCCAAGGGCGTGTGGCGGTCGATCTTCTACTCGGCGATCTTCGGCTGGATCGTGCTGCTGGCCCTGACCTTCGCCGCGACCGACATCAAGGGCATCAACGAACAGGCGGCCGCAGGCCAGTACGTGTCGATCGCGATCCTCAACACCGCCATGTCGGTCGCGTGGGTCAAGCTCGTGCTGATCATCTCGACGATCGGGCAGCTGTTCTGCGGAGCGGCCTGCCTGACCAGCGCGTCACGCATGTGCTACGCCTTCTCGCGTGACGGAGCGATCCCCGGCTGGCGGATCTGGAGCAGGGTCAACCACAAGCGCGTGCCGACCCGCGCGGTGATCTTCATGGCGGTCTGCGCAGCGCTGATCACCGTGCCGGCGTACTTCCCGAGCGAGACCGCTGACGGCGTCTTCTTGCCGATCGCGTTCTACGCCGTGGTGTCGGTCGCGGTGATCGGGCTCTACGTCGCCTACGTGATCCCGATCTACCTGCGCTGGCGGATGGGCGACGCGTTCGAGCCGGGGCCGTGGAACAACGGCGCCAAGTACAAGTGGATGAACCCGTTCGCCACCGTCTGGGTCGCGATCATCACCGTCATCTTCATCCTGCCCACGGTGCCCGCGGGCGTGCCATGGAGGGACGAGTTCGACTGGAAGTTCGTCAACTACGCGCCGATCGTCACGGGCGGCGTGATCCTGGCGGTGGGCTTGTGGTGGTTCTTGAGCGCCAAGAACACGTTCACCGGCCCGCGCCACACGATCAGCGAGCTCGACGCCGAGCTTGGTGAGGGCCCCGGCGGCGACCCGTCCGGACCGACGGCGCCGGCGCCCTCCGGGGCCTAGCGGGGGTGGCGGCCACGCTCGAGGTCCTAGAACCCGCC
>JBEVLC010000304.1:0-27733 GCA_040509415.1 Baekduia sp.
CGGTCGCCAAGGACCCGGGCGCCGGCGCCCGCGCGCTGGCGGCCGCCCGCCGTCGCGCGGCACCGGAGGTCGTCGCCCCGCGCCTGGCCGCGCTGTATGACGCGGGCGCGCCGTCCAGCTGAACTGGTCGAGAGGTCAGCGCCGACGGCGACCGGACTTGTAGCCTGCGGCGCTCCATGCGTGCACTCGTCACCGGCGGCGCCGGCTTCATCGGATCAAACCTCGTCGACGCGCTTCTGGACCAGGGCGCCGAGGTCGACGTGGTCGACACGCTCGTCACCGGGCGCAGAAGCAACCTGGAGGCCGGTGCGCTGGATCGCGGCGCGCGGCTGCACGAGGTCGACATCACCGACGCACCGGCGCTCAACGCGCTCGTGGCCGACATCGCCCCCGACGTGATCTACCACCTCGCGGCCCAGATCGACGTGCGTAAGTCGATCGAGGACCCGGCCTTCGACGCGTCGGTCAACGTCGTCGGCACGATCAACGTGCTCGAGGCCGCGCGGCTGGCCGGGGTCGGCCGCGTCGTCAACACCTCGACGGGCGGCGCGATCTACGGCGACGCCGACAAGGTCCCCTCCGACGAGACCACG
Organism: Baekduia sp.; assembly: GCA_040509415.1. Classification (GTDB taxonomy): domain Bacteria; phylum Actinomycetota; class Thermoleophilia; order Solirubrobacterales; family Solirubrobacteraceae; genus Baekduia. The sequence goes on from JBEVLC010000304.1 coordinate 594, forward strand.
GTGCCGCTGCCGATGGCCGCCTACGGCCAGAGCAAGTTCTGTGCCGAGCGCTACCTCGGCTGGTACGGCCGCCTCTACGGGCAGAGCAATGTGACGCTGCGCCTCGGCAACGTCTTCGGGCCGCGCCAGGATCCGCTGGGCGAGGCCGGCGTGATCGCGATCTTCTGCGGCAAGCTGCGCGACGGCACGCGCCCGACGATCTTCGGCGACGGCACGCAGACGCGCGACTACATCTACGTCGGCGACGTCGTCCGCGCGCAGCTGGCCGCGGGCCAGTCCTCGGTGACCGGTGAGATCAACGTCGGCACCGGTCGCGAGACGACCGTGCTCGACATCGTCGAGGTCATGAAGGAGCTGGAGCCCGACGCCGCCGCGGGCTTCGATCCGGCGTTCGCGGAGGCCCGCTTCGGAGAGATCGAGCGCTCCTGCCTCGACGTCACGCGCGCCCGCGAGGAGCTGGGCTTCGAGGCCCAGACGACCTTGCGGGACGGCATGCGCGCGACGCTCGACGCGACGCCGTAGCGCCGCGCGGGCGGGCGGGCGGCGCTAGGCCACGCCGGCAGCCGTCGGCGGCACGGTGGCGTTGACGCCGCTGGTGGACGGCGCCGTCGGCTCGGCGTGGCCGGCGCTGCGCTTCTTGACGACGACCGCGGCAGTGCCGACGGCCGCAGCGGGCACGGCGACCTTGGCGACCTTCTTGCCCGCGATCCAGGCGACGCGCGCCTTGAGGAACGTCCAGGCGGCCGAGCCGGCCTTGCCTGCGACGCTGGCGGCGCGCTGCTTCTTGGTCTGGCGATGACGGATCGAGATGATGGCCATGTCCTTTGCGCTACCCGACCCTCGGGCAGGCAAACGCCGAGCTCAGGCGGTGGGCACGACGGCGCGCAGCCAATCCGCCGTCTGACGGATGCCGTCGCGGACGCCGATCTGGGCCTTCCAGCCCAGCAACTGCTCGGCCTTCTCGACGCTGGGCCAACGGCGCACGACGTCGACCGGGTAGGTCGGCAGGTGCTCCAGGGCGAAGGCCTCGGGGTCGCGGCCGGTCTCCTCCCAGATGACGCGCGCGATCTCGGCGACCGTCATCTCGTCGGCGGCGGAGATGTTGAAGTCCTCGTGCAGCCCGGCCTCGGAGGCCATCGACGTGACGATGCCGTCGGCGATGTCGTCGATGTGGGTCAGCGTGCGCGTCTGGGTGCCGTCGCCGAAGATCGGCAGCGGCGCGCCCTCGGGCAGCGCCAGGCACTTCTTGATGACGTCGGGGACCATGTGCGCGATGCCCGGCTCGTCCTCGGGCATCTCACCCGGGCCATAGGCGTTGAACGGGCGGCAGATGGTGTAGGGGAACCCGTGCTCCTCGTGGGCGGCCTTGACGTACACCTCGCCCGTGAGCTTGGAGAAGCCGTAGGCGCTCGCCGGGATCGGCGTGTCGTGAATGTGCGCCTCGGTCGTCGGGTACTCGGTTGCCCGCTCGAAGACCATCGAGCTCGACACGTACACGAACCGCTCGACGTCATGGTCCAGCGCCGCGCGCACGACGCCGTTGTAGAGCGCGTTGTTGACCTCGGTCAGCGTGTGGGGCAGCTTGTGGAAGTTGCCGATGCCGCCGACGATCGCGGCCAGGTGGATCACATGGCTGCACCCCTGCGTGGCGGTGCGCGCCTCATCGAGGACCCGCAGATCCCCCTGATGGACCTCGCACCCCTCACGCATCCACTGCGGCGCCTCGCGCTGGTCGCTGACGCGGACCTCGTAGCGGGGGTCGCGAAGCAGGCGGCGGACAACAGCCGCCCCGATGGTGCCGGCACCGCCGGTGACGAGGACGCGATTCATGCGGCCCCGGACGCTATCGCGCGGGTCGTGGTGCGGGGCGTGCGGTGCTTGGAGCCACGGCGGCGCTACGGTTCGCGCCGTGACCGATCCCGTCTTCCGGCTCGTGACCCCGGCCTCCGCGCTCGACGCCGCCCCGGCGGGGTGGGCGAAGGAGCTGCTGCGCCAAGGCGAGATGGCGCTCGCGCTCGGCGCAGAAGGCCTCGAGGCGATCGACGCCGTCGCGAAGGCCCTGGACCGGCCCGCCGTCGCGGTGCTGCGACGTGAGTCGACGTCGGCGGCGGCGGAGGCGTCGGTGCGTGAGTTCGCAGCCGCGCTCGCGTTGGTCTGGATCGCGCCTGCGTTCAGCGACGAAGCCCGCACATGGGCGCGCGATCGCGCGCCGATGACGCTGCTCGTCGAGCACGACGGCCCGCTGCCGGACGAGGAGCGCCACCGCATCGAGCGGTTCGTCGCGATCCTAGGCCGCCAAGCAGAGTAGTCACGAGGCCGAGCCGTAGCCGGCCTACCGCGTCCCCACATCAGCCAGCGCGACAACCTCGTCCGCATGTGCGAACACCTGCGCGGCCCCCCAGCAGTTCCACGGATCCACGATCAGCGCCTCGCGCCGAGCTCCCGACGCGATCTGGCGTAGCGCGTCACCGGTGCAGAACTCCGCGTGATTCGTAGCGACCACGACCGCATCCGCATCCAGCACCGCCTCGCCCAGCGACGACGTCGGCGTCGGCACATGCGGATCATGGATCGCCACATCCGCCAGCTCGCGCTCGAGCATCCGGATCAACTTGTAGGACAGCGAATCGCGGTCGTCGTCGGTGTCGGACTTGAACGCCAATCCCAGCACCGCGATCTTGCGACCCGCCAGCGACCCCAGCCGGCGCTTCAAGCCCTGCACCAAGAACAGCGGCACGCTCTCGTTCACGCGCGAGACCGCCAGCAGCATCCCCGGCGCGTTGGAACGCTCCTCCGAGAACGCGAAGTCCTTGCGCAGGCACGTCCCCGCCGTGAAGCCCGGCAGCTTCATCCCGCCCCGCGGGTAATCGCGGTTGATCAAGTCGATGACCTCGAAGACGTTCGCGTCGTACTGCTCGCAGTCCATCATCATCAGGTTGGGCAGCGAGAAGGTCGCGTACCTGAGGATGTTGGTCCAGATCTTCGCCAGCTCGGCTTGGACCGGCGTCGTCTGCACGATTGGCGCGCCCAACCGCTCGAACAACTCAGCGGCAACCTCGCCCGAGCGCTCGCCGACGCCGCCGACGATGCACGGCAGCGTCGAGATCTCCTCGAAGAACTTCGCCGACGCGATCCGCTCCGGGACATGGGCGACGAAGACCTCTTCGCCGATCGCAAAGCCGCGGTGCTTGGTGAGGTAGCCGGCGACGAACTCGGTGGTGTTGGGCGCGATCGTGGAGCGCAGGTGGATCGCGTGGCCCTCGCGCAGGTGCGGCAGCAGGTCGTCGAGGACCGAGCGGATCTGGCGCAGGTCGATCTCGATGTGCGACATCGCCGGCGTGCCGAGCGTGAGGACGATGTGCGTGGCGACATGGGCGTCGGCGGCGCGCTCGGCCAGCGTCAGGCGGTCGCGGACGCGATCCAAGACCTCTTGGGCGCCGGGCTCGTCGAACGGCATGCGGCCGGCGCGCAGCGCCTCGATCCGCGCGGGGTCGTTATCGACGCCGATGACGTCCATCCCGGCATCGGCGAAGGCGAGGGCGAGCGGCAGGCCGACCCGGCCCAGCCCGATGACGGCTACGTCGGTCATGGCCGCCAGGCTAGCGGGAGGCTAGGAGGCGAAGTCGCCACGCGCGCGGGCGCGGCGATGGCTGACGTACTGGCGCGCGAACCCGTAGATGAAGCGCGGGTTGTACGTGAGGTAGCGCTTCCACAGGCGGCGCGGCTCCTTGGAGAGGCGGAAGAGCCACTCCAGGCCGGCAGACTGCATCCAGGCTGGGGCCTGCGGGACGAGGCCGGCATGGAAGTCGAACGCGGCGCCGACGCCGACGAGCACGGGCGCGTCGATGCGGTCGCGCAGCGCGGCCATCCACTTCTCCTGCTTGGGCACGCCGATGCCGACCCACACGACGTCGGGCTTGGCGTGGTTGATCTCGGCCACGACGGCGTCGATCTCCTCGTCGCTGAGCGTGCGGAAGGGGGGCGAGTAGCCGCCGACGATCTGCAGGCCGTCGAAGCGCCGGCGCAGGTTGAGCGCGAGCTGGACGAGCGCGCCCTGGTTACGGCCGCCATACAGGAACATGCGCGCACCGGTGAGGGCGCTGCGCTCGCAGTACTTGGCCATCAGGTCCGGGCCATAGACGCGGTTGGTGAGGTTGTTGCCGAGCGCGTTCATCGCCCAGACGACGGGCTGGCCGTCGGGGACGACGAGCGAGGCGTTGCAGACCGCGGCGCGCAGCTCCGGGTCGTCTTGCGTGGCGACGACCGTGTGGGTCGCGGCGACGCAGATGTAGCCCTTGCCCTGCTCTTGGATGGTGGCGTCCATCCAATCCATCGTGCGCTCGTAATCGGTGAGCGCGAGCGGGACCCCGAGGACGTCGACAGTGGGCGGCGGAACGGCGGGATCTCCGGTGAGGGCCGCGCGGGCGTCGTCGATAGGGGCTGGGGAGAAGGGCATACAGGCGTTACAACGCTCCTACGCTGGCAAGGTTTCGCTTCTGCGTAGGACGTCTGTCCAGTTTCCTGGACGAGACGGACCGTAACCCGGGCGCCGGTCAGCTTGACGTAGGCTGCCCCGCGGTGCGGCGGTCCACACAAGTCTGGCACACCTCGTGAGCGCACGTAGGGCGCTGATCACCGGTATCTCCGGCCAAGACGGCTCGTATCTGGCCGAGCTGCTGGTGGCCAAGGGCTACGACGTCACCGGTGTGGTCCGGGATCCGGAGGATCGTGAGCTCCCGAACCTCGCGGGCGTCCGGGATCGCGTGGCGCTGGTCGGCGGCGACCTCCTGGAGCCCGCCACGCTGGTCGACGCGCTCGGAGCCGTCCGGCCGCACGAGCTCTTCCACCTCGCCGCTCCGACGTTCGTGCCGACTTCGTGGGAGGACCCGGCGGCGATCCTCGACGCGATCGGCGGCGCGACCGCGGCGCTGCTCGGCGCTGCCCGGCGCCTTGATCCGCAGATGCGCGTCTTCGTCGCGACGTCGTCTGAGGTCTTCGGGGACGCGGGCGAGTCGCCGCAAACTGAACGCTCGCCGATGCGCCCACGGTCGCCCTACGGCGTCGCGAAGCTCGCGGCCCATGGGTTGGTGGGCGCGCTGCGCGAGCACTTCGGGATGTACGTGGTCAGCGGGATCACCTACAACCACGAATCGCCGCGGCGCCCGCAGCACTTCCTGCCGCGCAAGGTGACGCGGGGTGCGGCGGCGATCGCGCTGGGGTTGGAGGAGGAGCTGGTCCTCGGCGACCTCGACGCCGTGCGCGACTGGTCGCACGCGGCCGACATCGTGCGGGGCGCATGGCTGGCGCTTCAGGCCGACACGCCAAGCGACTACGTCTTCGCGTCAGGCGTGGGCCGGACCGTCGGCGACCTCGTCACCGCCGCCTTTGCGGCGGCCGGCGCATCGCCGGAAGGTCGCATCCGCGTGGATCCGGCGTTCGTTCGTCCACCGGAGCCATGGGCGCCGGTCGGCGATCCGTCGCACGCACGCATGACGCTGGGGTGGGAGCCGACGGTCAGCTTCGAGGAGCTGATCGCTGAGATGGTCGCGGCGGACCTCGCCGAGCTGCGCGTCTAGCGACGGACGCTGCGCGTTCTACAGCGCCACGTCAGCGCGGCGGTAGAGCACGTCCAGCGGCGACAGCAGCGAGTGGAAGCTGTAGCGGTCGCCCAGGATCTCTTCAATCGGCGGGCGGCCGGTCTCCTGGTCGTGGACCTCGACCAGGATCCAGCGTGGCGCGTGGCGGTCGAGATCGAGGCCGCGCAGCACGCTCGGCTCATAGCCCTCGACGTCGAGCGAGAGCACGTCGATCTCGGGTGCGTTCTGCTCGTCCAGGATGCTGGAGAGGGTGCGAGCCGGAACGTCGGCCTCGTACGGGTCGCGCCAGCCGAGGACGTTGCCCATGTGCGTGCGCCACTCGTCCTCGTGATCGCCCGAGACGGTGGACATGAGGTCGGCGAACTGCATGCGCACGGTGTCGCCGTCGTGATCGGCGGGCACCAGCGCCGCACGGATGACGGTGGCGTTCGGGCGCTCGTCGCGGCACACCTCGTAGAGCTCCTGCATCGGCTCGACGAGGATGCCGCGCCATCCGCGAAAGCGCTCCAGCCAGTACGTGTTGGACTGCGTGTAGCCATCGTTGCCGCCGGCCTCGACGAAGAAGCCTCCGTCGCGGTCCACGATGTCGTTGAGCTTGCGATCCATCCCGTGGAGCGCCGGCCACACCAGCGGGCTGTCGGGGCCCGCGGCCAGGCGCTTGTGACGACCGCGTTGCACCTTCCAGTTCAGCGCACGCTCGCGCTGACCTGTGGCCTTGAGCACGGTGGTGGTCGTCCGTACAAGCGCGATCGCCGCGCGTGTCTGCAGGGGAAGCCGCTGCTCGGTCATGCCTAGCTGGCCAGCAGTTCGAGATCGGCCCGCGTCATCAGCCGGATCAGCTCCTCGAAGGTCGTCTTCGGCTCCCAGCCCAAGTCGGCCTTGGCCTTGGCCGGCGAGCCGATCAGCTGATCGACCTCGGCCGGGCGCAGGAACTGCGGGTCGATGTGGACGTAGCGGTCCACGTCGTCGCCGAGGCCCGCCTCGTCGAGCGCGATCTGCACGCATTCGCGCACCGTGTGGGTCTTGCCGGTGGCGATCACGTAGTCATCGGCCTTGTCCTGCTGGAGCATCAGCCACATGGCCTCGACGAAGTCCTTGGCGTAGCCCCAGTCGCGCTCGGCGTCGAGGTTGCCCAAGGACATGTTCTCGCGCAGGCCGTGCTTGATGGCGGCCGCGTGCCAGGTGATCTTGCGCGTGACGAACTCCAGACCACGGCGCGGCGACTCGTGGTTGAAGAGGATGCCGCTGGTCGCGTGCAAGTCATAGGACTCGCGGTAGTTGACCGTGATGAAGTGGCCGTAGGCCTTGGCCACGCCGTAGGGCGAGCGCGGGTAGAACGGCGTCGCCTCGGTCTGCGGGACCTCCAACACCTTGCCGAACATCTCGCTGGAGGACGCCTGGTAGAAGCGGGCCTCGGGGCAGACTTCGCGCATGGCCTCCAGGACCCGCGTGACGCCCACGCCCGTGAACTCGGCGGTCAGCGTCGGCTGGATCCACGACACCGCGACGAAGCTCATCGCGGCCAAGTTGTAGATCTCGTCGGGCGCCGAGGCACGCAGCGTGTCGGTCAGCGAGCGATGGTCGAGGAGATCGCCCTGATGCAGGGTGATCCGATCACGCAAGTGCTCGATCCGATCGAACTTCTCCGTGGAGGCGCGACGGACCATGCCGTGCACCTCGTAGCCCTTCTCGAGCAGCAGCTCGGCGAGGTAGGAGCCGTCCTGGCCGGTGATTCCGGTGATGAGCGCAGACTTGGGCATCGGGCGGCAGGGTAACGAGGGGGCCCGCTAGCGTGCGCCCCGATGCCGTCCTCTCCGGGGCATGTCGCGATCAACGCCGTGTTCCTCGATCCGCCGATGGGTGGCATCGAGACCTACCTGCGTGAGCTCTGCCGCTGCCTGCTCGTACGGCCGGACGCGCCGCGGCTCACGATCTTCGCCAATCCCGCCGGACACGCCAAGCTGGCGGCAGAGTCATGGGCCAGCGAGGCTGAGCTGGTGGCGTGCCCAATCGTCGGTCGCGCCGGCGTCCGGGCGATCGGTGAGCTGAGCGCGATCGGCGTGCTCGCCGACCGCCGGCGTGCGGATCTCGTTCACTCGGTGGCCATGACCGGTCCGCTGGTCTCGAAGGCGCGGCGCGTGGTGACCGTGCCCGACACGATCTGGATCACCCATCCCGAGGACACCGTCACGCATCGGCTGTGGCGCGCGATCGTTCCGGTCGTGGCCCGTCGTGCGCATCGCGTCGTGGCGATCTCCCACGCGGCGGGCAAAGACCTCGAGCGCGACCTGCACGTGCCGGCCGACAAGCTCGATGTCGTGCCGCTCGGCTACGGATCGCCGACGATCGCGGCGCCGACGCCCGGCGACGAGCTGCGAAGGCGGCTCGATCTCGGCCCCGGGCCGATCGTGCTCAACGTTGGACAGAAGAAGCCCCATCGCAACCTCGAGCGGCTCATCAGGGCGATGGTGGCGGTGCGTGAGACCGTGCCCGATGCGCAGCTCGTCCTCCCCGGCCCGCCGAACCCCGAGGCCGAGGCGGCCCTGCGGGCGCTGGCCGCCAACCTGGGGCTGTCCGAAGCCGTGACGATCCCCGGCTTCGTCGAGGCCGCCGACTTGGAAGCCCTCTACGCGGAGGCCAAGGCATTCGTGTTGCCCTCGCTGGTCGAGGGCTTCGGCCTGCCCGTATTGGAGGCGATGGCTCGCGGCCTGCCGGTCGCCTGTACGCGCGACTCGGCGCCGGGCGAGGTCGCCGGCGACGCCGGCCTGCTGCTCGATCCGACGTCGGAGGCCGAGATCGCGGCGGCGACCGTTCGCCTCCTCACCGACGACGAGCTGCGCAACATGCTGTCGGAGGCTGGACGGGCGCGCGCCGCCGCCTACACCTGGGAGCGCTGCGCCGACGAGACGCTCGACGTCTACCGGCAGGCGCTGACGATGCGCGGTTAGGTTGCAGCAGAACATGTCCCGCGTCCTCGTCGTCCGCGGCCATCAGGCCACCCCGTGGGAGCTGCGCCAGTGGGAGGTGCTGCCCGACCGCTTCGACGTCTCCTACCTGCGCACCGCGGCCAACGGCTGGGACACCTCCTCGGTCACGCTCGACGCCGTCACGGTCGGGAGCCGCCGCGACAGGCTGCCGCGCGGCCGGCTCGGCGATGTTGCGGCGCTGCTGACCGGCGATCGCTACACGTCGGGCGCCGACGCGGCATACGCCGCGGCCGACATCGTCCATAGCGAGGAGTTGGCCTACTGGTTCGCCGCCGATGCCGCGCGGCGCAAGGCGCGCCACGGCTTTCGGCTCGTGCAGACCGTCTGGGAGACGCTGCCCTTCGGCCGCACCTACCGGCGCGGCGGGCCGGCCGGCTTCCGCGACGAGGTCATCGCCGCGACCGACCTGTTTCTGCCGGCCACCGAGCGCGCGCGCCTAGCGCTCCTGTTGGAGGGCGTGGACGAGGCGCGCATCGAGGTCTGCTCGCCGGGCGTGGACGTCACGCGCTTCGCCAAGGCCGCGCGCCGTGCCCAGGACGAGCCGCCGCCCGCCGAGCACGTGATCATCTCGCCCGGCCGCCTGGTCTGGGAGAAGGGTCACCACGACGCGATCCGTGCGCTGGCGCTCTTGCACCGCGGGATCGTGACCCTGCCCGACGGGACCGTCGCCCGCCCGCGCCTGCGCATCGTCGGGGCAGGGCCCGAAGAGGCGCGGCTGCGTGCCACCGCCGCCGAGCTTGGGGTCGCGGACGCGGTCGAGATCGGCTCGGTCCCCTACCCGGAGATGCCCGACGCGTTCGCGCGGGCGTCGTGCATGCTGCTCGGCAGCCAGTCCTCGGCCGGCGGCGGCCTACACCCGTTCGACACGCCGCGCGTCTTCTGGGAGGAGCAGTTCGGCATGGTCTTCGTCGAGGCGATGGCCGCGGGTATCGCGATCGTCGCGACCACCAACGGCGCCATCCCCGAGGTCCTCGACGGCAACGGCACGCTGGTGCCCGCCGGTGATTACGTCGGGATGGCGCGCGCGCTGGCGGCCGGACCGCTGGCGCACCCGCCTGGCACGCGGGTCGACTACCCGCAGACGCTGTTGCGGCGCTACTCCATCGAGGGCGTGGCCGAGCGGCTGGCCGCCGCCTACGACCGCGTGCTTGGCGCCCCAAAGCGGTCCTAGCGCGCTCGCGCTTACCCTTGCCCCGAGTGTCTCGCGCCATCACCGAGCCCGACGTGCCCGACCCGCCGGTCGGCGACGTTCTCGACACGCCCGAGGCCGGGCGGCTCGTTGTCCGTGGTGGGGCGCTGCGGGTCGGCGGATTCGTCGCCGGGCTGAGCGCGTCGCTGATCGGCGCCGCACTCGTCACCCGTCATCTCGGCCCGGCCGACTACGGCCGCTACCAGACGGTCGTCGCGCTCGTGACGATCGTGCAGGCGGTGACCGACCTCGGGATGTCGACGCTCGGCTTGCGCGAGTACTCCCAGCGCACCGGCGCCGATCGCGATCGCTTCATGCGCGTGCTGCTCGGCATGCGCCTGGCGCTGACCAGCGCGGGCACGTTGGTGGCGATGCTCGCCGCCTATCTGCTCGGCTACGACTCGCAGATGGTGATCGGCGCGGGCCTGATGGGTATCGGCCTGATCTTCGTCGTGATCTACGGGACGTTGAGCATCCCACTGGCGGCCGAGCTCCGCATGGGCGCCGTCACCGGGCTGGACGTCGGGCGTCAGGTCGGCCTCGCCGCGCTGTTCGTCGGGCTCGTCGTGCTCGGCTCCGGCGTGGTCGGCTTCCTCGCGGCGACGATCCCCGTGCACCTCGCGCTGGTTGTCGTGACCCTGGCGCTGGTCCGCGGCCGGGTCCCGCTGTGGCCGAGCTTCGATCGCGCTCAGTGGGTCGCGCTGATCCGTCCCACGATCACCTTCGCGCTGGCGACCGCAGTGGGCAGCTTGTACGTCTACACGGCGCTCGTGCTCACGTCGCTGGTCTCCACGCAGGAGCAGACCGGCCTCTTCAGCGCCTCGTTTCGCGTGTACATCATCGCGGCGTCGGTGCCGGGCATCCTGGTCACCACGGCGTTCCCGCTGCTCTCGCGCGCGGCCCGGGATGACCGCGCTCGCCTGAGCTACGCCACCCAGAAGCTCTTCGAAGGGACGGCGGCGCTCGGTGGCGCGGCGCTCATCACCTACGTGTTGGGCGCGGCGCCGATCATCGCGGTCGTGGCGGGTCCCGACTACGACGGCGCGATCCCCGTCCTGCGGATCCAGGGCGCCGCGCTTGCGCTGACGTTCGTGATCGCGACGTGGGGCTTCACGCTGCTGGCGATGCACCGCCACCGGCAGATGATCCGCGCCAACCTGCTCGCGCTGGTGGTCAGCGCGAGCACCGTCCTGCTGCTGGCGCGCAGCCACGGCGCCGAGGGCGCGGCCTTCGGCACGCTGCTGGGCGAGATGGCGCTGGCCTGCGCCTACGCGTGGGGGATCGCGGGCGGCAACCCGCTGATGCGGCCCCGCTTCCGCCGCGTCGGGCGGATGGTCGTGGCCACCGGTCTCGGCCTGCTGGCCTGGTTCCTGCCGATCCCCGACGCGTTCGCGACGATCGCCGGGCTCGGGATCTACGGCGCGGCGCTGCTGGCCCTCGGGGCGTTGCCGACCGAGATCAAGGAGCACCTGCCCGGCCCGCTCAGCCGGCTCGGCCCGACGCTGCACGACGAGTGATCCGGGCGCGCCGCGACCGCATGCTCGCCAGCCCCCACTAGGGTTCGCGCCGTGCCTCTTGTCCCGCCCGATCCCACCGACGTCACCCGTCGCGTCGCGCTGACCACCGCCGTCCGCGACACCGACGCCATCCCCAAGGTGCCCAACGCTGGCGAGGTGGAGCGCGTCGGAGATCGTCCTGTGCAGGTCATGCACAACGGCTTGATGATCGATGAGGCTTGCTACGGCGGGCCGTTCATGACCGACATCATCAAGAGCCTGCGCGGCCATCACGAGCCGCAGGAGGAGCTGGTCTTCCACCGGCTGCTGGAGCGTCTTGCGCAGACGCCGGGCGACCGGCCGCCGGCGATGGTCGAGCTCGGCGCCTACTGGGCCTACTACTCGATGTGGTTCCAGCGCGCGCTGCCTGGCGCGACGACGATCATGATCGAGCCCGACCCGCACAACCTCGAGGTCGGCAAGCGCAACTTCGCGCTCAATGGCCTCGACGGCGTGTTTCACCAGGCAGCCGTCGGCGCGACGAGCGGCGACACCATGTGGATCGCCTGCGAGAGCGACGACCGCACGCGCCAGGTGCCGATCGTCACGCTGGACGGGTTGATCGCCGACAACGGCCTGGACCGGATCGACCTCGTGCTCTGCGACACCCAAGGCGCCGAGCTGCACGTGCTCGCCGCGGCCCGTGACGCCCTGCGCGAGCGACGGATCCGCTTCCTCGTGCTGTCCACCCACCACCAGATCTTCAGCGGGGATGCCTTGACGCATCAGCGCTGCCTGGCGTTCCTGCGGGACGTGGGCGCGCACATCATCGCCGAGCATTCGATCGCGGAGTCCTGCAGTGGAGACGGGCTGATCGCCGCGTCGATGGACCGCGCCGACCGCGACCTGACCGTCGACGTCTCCCACGTCCGAGCCCGTGACTCGCTCTTTGGCGAGCCCGAGTACGAGGTCGATCGCGCCCGCGGCTGGCGCGGCCCGGTCCGCCGCTATGGCGGCCGCGTGGTCGTCCGCGCGCAGACCCGGCTGCGCCGCGAGCGCTAGCGCGCGATCGAGCGCAGGAGCGCCAGCGTTTCGCGCGCCGTGCGCTCCCAGGAGAACGCCGCCGCGCGCGCTCGGCCGCGGGTGCGGAGGTCGTCGGCGAACGCGGGGTCGCCGAGCAGCCGCGTCAGCGCGGCGCCGATCGCGGCGGGGTCGTGGGGGTCGACCAGCAGCGCGGCGTCGCCGGCGACCTCGGGCAGGCTCGACACGTTCGAGGTGACCACGGGCGCGCCCGCCGCCATCGCCTCGAGGATCGGCAGGCCGAAGCCCTCGTAGAGCGAGGGGTAGGCGAAGGCCGAGGCGCCGGCGTACAGCGCGCGCAGCTCCTCCTCGCTGACGCGGCCCAGCAGCTGTGCGCCCTTGTCGCGGGCGGCGGCCAGAATCGGGGCGGCGTCCCAGCCGATCGGACCCACGAGCGCCAGCACGTGGCCGGCGCGGGCGTCCTCGTCCATCGCCGACCAGGCGGTGATCAACTGTTCAAGGTTCTTGCGCGGCTCCAGCGTGCCGACGGCCAACACATAGGGCTTGCCCTCCAGCGCGGGATGGCCGGGCGTCGCGACCGGCGCGCTGAAGGCCGGATCGGCGGCGAGCGGGATCACCGATGCCTTGCGCTGCGCAGACGGGAACAGCCGCACGAGGTCGGCGCGCGTCGCCTCTGAGATGCACGGCAACGCCGCAGCCCGGCGCAGCGCGGGCCGGATCGTCGCCTGCTCGATGCGCGCCGAGCTCGTCTTCGCGTTGGCGCGGTCGACGAACGGCACGAGGTCGTAGACCACGACCGCGGTCGGCTTCAGGCAGAACCACGCGGTGAGGTAGCTGTTGGTCGACAGGAACACGTCGACCTCCCGCGAGGCGCGCGCCGCGGCAGCGACATGCCAGGCCGGGTCGGGCAACCCATCCAGACGCCAGCGAAACCGCGCGGGATCAAGGTCGCCCCAGCGCTCGCGGGCGTAGAGGACGAAGCGCACGTCGCGCGCCTCGTCCAGCAGCTCCAGCGCCGCCAGCAGCTCGCGGACATAGCGCCCGCGCCCCGCCGGGACCTCGGCGGCGGCGCGCGCGTCGATGCCGACCGTCAGCTCCATGGCGGGCGAGGCTACTGTTCGCCGCCGTGCCCGCGTCGCCTCACATCGGTCTGGACCTGCTCTACCTCGACCCCGGCGCGACCGGGGGAATGGAGACCTACGCGCGGGCGCTCGTGCCACTGCTGCCCGCGGCGTTCCCCGAGGCGCGCTTCACCGTCTTCGCCGGTCGCGAGCTCGCCGCCGAGTGGCGGGCGGCGCCGTGGCACCCACGCATCCGGCTCGTCGCGCTGCCGGTCTCGTCGTCGACCCGGATCGTCCGCACCGCCGCGCAGCAGTCGATCGTCGCGGTCGCCGCCCGCCGCGCACAGGTCGACCTGCTGCACTCGCTGGGAAATATCGCGCCGCTGATCGGCCCACGCGGCGTGGTGACGATGCATGACCTCATCTACCTGCGTCACCCCGAGACGACGAGCGGGCTGCTGGCCAAGGGCCTCGGACAGCTGGCACCGGCGGTCGCTCGTCGCGCCAACCGCATCATCGCCGTCTCCCAGGCGACCGCTGAGGACCTGCGCGAGCTGCTCGGCGTCCCGGCCGCCAAGATCGACGTCGTGCCCTCGGGGCCCGGCCTGGCGCCGAACGTCGCGCCGACGCCCGAGGCCGAGCTGCGAGCGAGCCTCGGCCTTGGCCCTGGTCCACTCGTCCTGAGCGTCTCGGCACGCCGGCCGCACAAGAACCTCGCGCGGCTGATCGAGGCCATCGGCCGCGTTCCCGGCGCGCGGCTGGTCCTGCCCGGCTACCCGACAGCTTTTGATGATGACCTGCGCGAGGTGGCCCGCCGCGTGGGCGCCGCCGACCGCGTCCACCTCTGTGGCTGGATCGACGACGCGCAGCTCGAAGGGCTCTACGCGGCGGCGACCTGCCTGGCCTTCCCGTCGCTGGCCGAGGGCTTTGGCCTGCCGATCCTGGAGGCGATGGCGCGCGGCCTGCCGGTCGCCTGCTCGTCGGTCAGCGCGCTGCCCGAGGTCGCCGGCGATGCTGCGCTGCTCTTCGATCCCTCCAACGTGGAGGCGATCGCCGGCGCGATCGCCGCCCTGCTGGACGATCCGGCGCTGCGGTCGCGGCTGGCCGAGCGCGGTCGGACGCGCGCCGCGACGTTCACCTGGGAGCGCGCTGCTGCTGGAACCGTGGCGAGCTACGCCCGCGCGCTCGGTTGAGCGTCTTCGTCGCGGCCGGGCGCGACGGCCTCGTCCTCGGCGACTGCGCGCGCGAGCGCGACGCCGACCGCCAGTGGGACGCCCAGCACGGCGAGCAGCCCGAGGATCCAGACCATCCAGCCCGTGAGCGGGCGGAAGGCGGCGATGTGCGAGGCGATCGTGCCGAGGCGGGCGCCGATCGACTGCGATCGATGCGTCAGCAGCGTGATGCTGAGCTCTTGGGGCAGTGGCTTGCCGTCGACGGTCGTGGTCGACGGCCCCGAGCCGCGCCCCTGGGCGATCCCGTACACCATGACTTGGTGGCGGCCGTCGTTGGTGATGCACAACGTGCCGTTGGTCATGTTCTTGGTCGCGGGCGTGATCGGCAGTGTCTGCAGCGCGTCGCCGGGCGTGCCCGCCGGCTGGCGAGCCACAGCGCGATAGCCCGGCCCGCTGGCGACGAGCGTCAGCGGCGAGGCCGGCCACTTGGCGCCGGTCAGCGTGAACTGCACGTAGCGCGCGTCGGGGCCCCACGGGATCTTGTCGGTGCAGGCCGTCTGCCCGCCCTTGATCGTGACCGGGACCAGGAGCCCCGGCTCGTAGGGCTGGATGGTCGGCGTCGCGTAGACGGCCGGTCGCCCCTGGTCAAACCACGGCAGCGCCTTGGCGACGAACCACAGCGCGAAGAGCGCCAGGAAGCCGGCCAGCACGCGCTTACGCATAGAACCGCTCCACGTTCAGCGCCAGCGCGCCGAGCGACAGCGCGACCATCCCGACGAGGACCACCGTGGCGACGACGATGCCTGCCCGCCGCGGCAGCCCGGCCACGACGGCCGCGATGGCCACGCCGACGATCGCCGTCATTGGTAGCAGGTAGCGGCCGACGATCAGCGGGCTCGCGCCGCCGTTGGCCAGCGCGCGGTAGGAGGCGACGTGCAGGAAGAAGATGAGGCTGATCGCGGTCCCGCCGAGGATCGCGATCTTCGGCCAGTGCGGCCAGACGGTCCGGAAGCGCACCGCGCCGATCGTGTACAGCGCCAGCAGCAGGACGAAGACCGACACCTGGACGGCGTCGTAGACGACGTAGGGGAAGTAGACCTCGAAGGACGAGAAGACGCCGCCGAAGTACTGCTGCACGAAGAGCTGGCGGTAGCCGAACCCGGGCGGTCCGATGCGCGGCACCATCGAGTCCAGTCGCGGCAGGTAGAACTGCCAGATCGACGAGACGAGCTGGCGCACGCTGAAGGCCGAGCGGCTGCCGATGTTGGCCTCGCCGCCGAAGAGCGCACCACCGCCGCCGGCCGAGACGATGACCTTGTAGAGCCCGAGGCCGGCGACCAGCACGACCCCCGACGCGCCGGCGGCCTGCAGCGTGGCGCGCAGCGACTTCCGATGGGCGAGCCACGACACGACCAGCGCGATCAGTAGCGCCGGGACAAGCGCGAGGCCGCGCCCGTGGGTCAGCACCGAGAGAACGGTCACGGCCGCCAGGCCGGCCGCGCGCTGCCACGTCAGCCCCTGGCGCGCCGTGCGCAGGGCCAGCCACAGGAACGCGGTCCAGATCGCGGCGAGCATGATGTCGGTGTTGACGATCCCGCTCATGAACCCGGCCATCGGCAACAGCGCGACGGTCGCCGTGGCTACGGTCTGGGGCAGTCGGCGACGGCGGAAGACCTCGCCCGCGATCAGCCACGTGAACGCGACCATGACCAGCAACATGAGGCCGCTGAGGGCCCGCAGCACGAAGATCTTGCCGAAGAAGCCCGCGCCGAAGGCGAGCTTCCAGCCGGCCGCCTCATACAGGTAGTAGAGCGGCGGGTTCTTGCCGACCGAGTTGGGGCCGTCGCCTGTCTCGCGCGCATCGGCGGGCAGCCGGTCCTCGGCGTCGCGGAACGCCTGCTCGGCTCCCGACGTCCACGGCGGCCGGCCGAGGCGGTTCTGGTACATCGACAGGAGGCCCGTGCCGAGCGCGAGCTGCTGGTCGATCGCGTAAGCACCCTTGCCGGTCGCCGCCGACGGGATCTTCCCGGTCTCGGCCAAGTGCTCGACGAAGCCGATGTGATCGGACTCGTCAGGGCCCTGCATCGGCGCGGTCACCAAGCTCCAGCTCAGCGAGAGCACCGCGGCGACGGCGAGCAACAGCGCTAGCGGCGCCGGGACTCGCCGCAGGGTTGTGCGCAAGCGCGACATCGAGCGCGACAGCGTATGTCAGGGGCCGGAGGCGGCGCGGACTCAGCGCGGCTTGGTGCCCGGCGGACGCACGTTGCGGGCGATGTCGTGGTCGAAGACGAACACCTGCATCGTGCCGAAGGTCGTCGTGGCCAGCGGCTTGCCGAAGCGCGGATCGATGACCGGGTTCTGCGGCTGGCTGGTGTCGAGCACCACGAAGCTGCGCGGGCTGCCGGGGCGCTCGTGGTACCAGGAGGAGATCCGGTGCTGGGGCGGCGGGCAGTTCTTGGTGGGGTCGGCCGGGTCGTTGCAGCTCTGCAGCGGCGTCAGCGTCACCGCGAAGCGGTTGTGCCAGGTCAGCGGGAACGCGTCCCAGTTCCCGGCGTAGCCGATCTTCGCGCCATGGTCGAGTGCGAAGTCGCGCACCGACTTCGCCGCGGGCGGCAGCGGGAAGTTGGAGTGGACGGTCGGCTGGAGCTGGCGCAGGACGCCGAGCGTGGCGAAGAGGCACATGCCCGCCACTGCGAGCTGTGCCCAGATGCGCGCCCCCTGCCGCTCGGCCAAGACGCCGACGCTGACCGCGATGCCGACCCAGAGCGTGCCGAGGTAGCGCACGTCGGTGACGTCGGCCACGAAGCCGCTGAGCAGCCACGAGCCGAACGTGGCCAGGATCGCCGTCGCCCAGAAGACGAGGACGATGTCGGCGGGCAGCGCCGCGCCGGCGGCGCGTGGGCCTCCCTCGACGAACAGCCGGCGTGCGGTGCGGTAGCCGAGCAGGCCGACGACCCAGGTGACGAGCACCGCCAGCGCCATGCCGAAGACGGCGACGACCGGCGCGATGGTGACCAGGCTGCCCAGCGACTTGCCCGACATCAGCTCGCCGAGCGCGCCGGCGAACAGCCCGATGTGATCCACGACCTGGCCGCCGGGCGTGAAGACGAACGGCCGCTCGTCGCGGATGATCCCGGCCTTGTTGGCCAGGTGGTGCAGCAGGGCGCCGCCGGCGACGGTGATCACGGCCGTCACGACGACCAGCGCGACCGGGCGCCAGTCCGCCGTGCGCCAGGTCCACAGCGCGCCGGTGATCAGGAACGGGACGACGCCGACTGCCAGCAGCATCTGATCCTGCACGCCGGCCGCGGTCAGGAGCCCAAGCGCGACGGCGATCGCCCACGAGCGGCGGCGCCCCAGCCAGTTGGGGCGCGTCGCCAGCCAGGTCAGCCAGAAAGCCAGCAGCGCGGTGTGGAGCATCACTAGGCCGTGGAAGTTCAGGGTCCAGACGATCAGGCGCGCGCCGTACCCGACGCAGACCAGTACGGCAACGGTCAGCAGCGCGGAGGAGCGTGAGGCGACGAGGCGCACGGAGCCGGCGGCGAGCGCGACGAGCGCCGCCCAGCTGATGAGCGGCAGCAGCTCCCAGACCGTGTGGTGGCCGGGCAGCCAGGCGGTGCCGCGCAGGATCCAGAGCGCCTCGATCCAGGAGTAGTCGCCGAGCACCACCTCGCGGTTGGACGGCGCGTCGGGCATCAACTCGGCCATCACGAGCGGGGCGGAGGCGTCGGCATGTGCGTAGACCGAGTCCAGGATCTCGCGGACGTTGAGCAGGAACGCGATCACGTAGACCGCGACGATCAGCGCGATGGTCGCGGGGAGGACGAGGGCGAGGCGGGCCTGCGACAGGCCGGCGGGGAACGGGCGCTGGCGAAGCATCGCCGGGCAGCCTACGCAACGGCGTCCCGGGAACGCTGACCGCTCAGGCGCGTCCGTACGCCGCGACCACGCGGTGCAGTGAGTTGGCGATGCTCAGCTCCTGTGCGTGGTCGGCGAACCAATCGGCGGTCGCCTCGCGTAGCGCCGGGCCGCCGTCGTGGGCGGCGACGACCGCCGCTGCCAGCGCCGACGGCGAGAGGTCGGGCGCGACGAAGCCGTTGACGCCTTCGGCGATGTGCTCGGTTGCCGCGTTGTCGGGGGCGTCGACCAGGACCGTGGGAACGCCGGCGGCCGCCGCTTCGATGACGACCATGCCGTAGCCCTCGCGGGTCGAGGGCAGCAGCAGGCAGGTGGCGCGCGCCAGCGCGTCCTGCACGGTCGCCTCGTCGGCGAAGCCCGGCGTCTCGATGAACGCGTCCGCGTGCAGACGGGCGACCTCGGCGCGGACGTCCTCGAGCTCCGGCCCGGCGCCGAAGATCACCGCGCGCAGCTCCGGGATCCGCTCGCGCGCCGCGACGACCGCGGGCACGACGGCCGGCGCGTGCTTCTCGGGGATCATCCGACCGGCGAAGACCACCAGCGGCTCGGCCGGCCGCGGGTCGGGGCGCTCCAGCGAGCCGGCCCACTCGCCGCGCAGGACGGTCGGCTCCCCATGCAGGCCCAGCTCCCGCAGCCGCTGGGCGTGCATCGCGCTGAAGCAGAACGCCTGCTGCGGGATGCGCGCGCAGGCACGCTGGACGAAGGCGGCGACCCGCCCCTTGAGGCCGCCCAGGTACTCCGTCCAATACGCGTCGGTCCAGACCTCGTGCCAGTCGGCGGCGACGCGATAGCGGCCGAGCCGCCGCACCAGGCCCGTCGCCGCCAGCCCGAAGAACGGCGATGCGGAGACGTGGACGACGTCATAGGCGCCGCGGTGGGCCAGCAGATGGCGCGCCACGCCGCGCCCGAAGCGCAGCGCCTGGCCGATCGTGCGGTTGCCGTCGGGCCCGTATAGCTTCTCGGCCTTGGAGACCGCGATGACCCGGATTCCCGGGATGTCAGGCTCCTCGCCGGGCGCCCACTGCAGCCGCGTTAGGTAGGTGATCTCGTGGCCGTCGGCGGCCAGCGCCTCGCCGACGTTGCGCGTCCAGCGCTCCGCGCCCCCGACGGTCCAGGGGAAAAGGCAGTCGTAGACCAGGCAGATCCGCATACGGCGGCGGAGGTTCGCACAGCCAACGGGGGTACACTGCCGAGGGTTCACGCAACCTGTGGTGCCCGTCGAACGTTGGTGATGACATGGCGCGCACCGAACCCGCGTGGCGCAAGCTCGTGTCGAACTGCCTCCTCGTCATCCCCGCCTACAACGAGGCGGCCAACGTCGCCTCCGTCATTGCTGACGTGCGGACGTCGCTGCCCGGCTTCGACGTGCTCGTGATCGACGACGGCTCGGCTGACGCGACCGCCGCCAACGCCCGCCGCGCCGGCGCGCGCGTCCTGCGCCTGCCGGTCAACTCGGGCTACGGCGTCGCGCTGCAGACCGGCTACAAGTACGCCGTCCGCAACGGCTACGCGACTGTCGCCCAGATGGACGCCGACGGGCAGCACCTCGCCGGCTTCTTCCCCGAGCTGCTGAGCCACATCGACTCCGGCGAGGCCGACATCGTCATCGGCTCGCGCTTCCTCGACGGCGATGGCCACTACCAGCCGTCCCTGGCCCGCAAGATCGGCATGGGCATCTTCAGCCGCATGGCGTCGCGGATCATGAAGCAGCACGTCTCGGACCCGACGTCGGGCTACCAGGTGATGCGCATCGACGTGGCGCGCTTCTTCTGCAGCGACGTCTACCCGGCCGACTATCCCGACGCCGACATCTTGATCCTGCTGCACCGTTCCGGCTTCCGCGTCGCCGAGGTCGGGGTCCAGATGAAGATGCCGGACGGCAAGTCGATGCACTCCGGCCACCGCAGCCTGTACTACGTGTACAAGATGTTCCTCTCGATCCTCGTGACGATGCTGCGTCCCGCCACTCCGCAGGAGCGCGGCTGATGGACATTCGCATCCGAATCCTCACGATCGGCGGCGCGGCCATCGTGCTGCTGATGGTCATCGAGCTCGTGCGCCGTCGCAAACTCAAGGAGGAGTACTCGGTCCTTTGGGTCTTCACCGCGGCGCTGGTGCTGCTGATCTCGATCTGGTTCTCGCTGCTGCAGAACGTCACGAAGGCGATCGGGGCGATCTCGCCGGCGAGCACGCTGTTCTTCTTCGGGCTGCTGTTCTGCTTGGTGTTGCTGCTGCACTTCTCGGTGCGCATCAGCTCGCTTGAGCGCCGCCTGACGTCGCTGGTCCAGGAGGTCGGGCTGATGGGCGTCGAGGAGCCCGACGATCCCGCGCGGGAGCTGGAGCCCGGCCATGCCGAGGCGCTGCCGGCGTCGGCGCCCCCGAGCAACGGCGAGACGGCGGAGCTGCAGCGGGTTCAGGGCCGCGCATGAGCAGCCGGGCGACGCCCGCCGTCCTCGTCGACGGCGTGCACAAGGAGTTCCGGATCCCCGAGGAGCAGGTCCACACGCTCAAGGAGCGTGTGCTGCACCCGCTGCGGCGGCCGAGCCACAACCAGTTCCAGGCGCTGCGCGGCGTCTCGTTCGACGTCGGCAAGGGCGAGTTCTTCGGCATTGTCGGGCGCAACGGCTCCGGCAAGTCCACGCTGTTGAAGTGCATGGCGGGGATCTACGGCGTCGACCAGGGCCGCATGTACGTCGACGGCCGCGTGTCGACCTTCATCGAGCTGGGCGTCGGGTTCAACCTCGACCTGCCGGCCCGCGACAACATCCTCATCAACGCGACCATGTTGGGGTTGCCGTCGCGCGACGCGCGGCGGCGGGTCGACGCGGTCCTCGACTTCGCCGAGCTGCACGAGTTCGTCGACCTCAAGCTGAAGAACTACTCGTCGGGCATGCTGGTCCGTCTGGCGTTCAGCGTGATGATCCAGGTCGACGCCGACATCCTGCTCATCGACGAGGTCCTCGCCGTGGGCGACGCGGCCTTTCAGCAGAAGTGCTTCGACGAGTTCGCGCGCCTGCGTCGCGAGAACCGGACGGTCGTGCTCGTCACGCACGACATGGGCGCCGTCGAGCGCTTCTGCGACCGCGCGATGCTCATCGAGCGCGGCCATGTGGTCGAGATCGGCGAGCCGCGGCCGGTGTCGATGCACTACCTGCAGTTGAACTTCTCCCGAGACGCCCGCGCCGCCGAGGAGGCAGCCGCCAGTGGCGATCCCGATGCCATCGCGGCGGCGGCCGAGGCCGCATCGGGCTTGCGCGGCCGCAACGCCGACGAGCTGCGCGCCGGCGACGGCGGTGCCGAGATCGTTAGCGGCTGGTTCATGAACGCCGAGGGCGAGCAGGTCGAGTCGCTGGATGCCGGCGAGCGCTGCACGTTCTGCATGCACGTGCGCTTCCACGAAGACGTCGAGGAGCCGCTGTTCGGCTTCGCGCTGCGCAACAACGCCGACGAGCGGATCGTCGCGACCGACACGCACAAGGCGCTCCACGGCGAGTCGTTTCACGCCGGCGAAGAGGTCATCGTCTACTTCGGCTTCGAGAACGTGCTCGCGCCCGACCGCTACGGCGTCAGCGCCTCCGTCGCCCGGGCCGGCTCGGGCGACGCGTGGCTCGACAACCGCGAGCGCTTCCGCTCGATCATCATCTCCTCGACCGATCCGTCGGGCGCCGTCATCGACCCGCCGTTCCACGTCGAGCTCCAGCGGCAAGTCAAGGTGCAGACGACCTCATGAGCGCGACCGCCACCGAGCCGGACGTCGAGCTCGCCTTGCCATCTGCCGAGGGCATGCGCGAGGTCAAGGGCCCCACCGCGCTGGGCGACGACCCGCAACGCCTCTTCCGGCTGGCCTGGACGCTGGCGACCACCGACTTCAAGTTGAAGTTCTTCGGCTCGTTCCTCGGCTACCTCTGGCAGCTGATGAACCCGCTGCTGCTGTTCGGCGTCCTGTTCTTGGTGTTCAGCTTCGCGCTCAATTTGGATGAGGGCGTGCGCTACTACCCGGTGGCGCTGCTGCTGGGCATCGTGCTCTTCTCGTTCCTCAACGAGGCGACGTCGCAGGCGGTGCGCAGCCTGATGACGCGCGAGACGCTCGTGCGCAAGATCGACTTCCCGCGCCTGGCGGTCCCGATGGCCAGCGTGCTGGCCGCGACGTTCAACCTGTTGTTGAACCTCGTACCGGTCGTCGTGTTCCTGCTGGCCTCGGGCGCGACGCCGTCGTGGTCCTGGCTGCTGTTCGTTCTGTGCATCGTCGTGCTCGTGCTGTTCGCCTTCGGCATGTCGATGATCCTGTCGGTCGGCTTCGTGCGCTTTCGCGACATCGAGCCGATCTGGACCGTGATCCTGCAGGTGTTGTTCTACGCCTCCGGCGTCTTCTTCACCGTCGACACGATCGCCGGGCAGAAGCACGGGCAGCTCCTGGTCGACATCTTCTTCTGCAACCCGTTCGCGGCGATCTTGGCGGCGGCGCGTCACACGCTGGTCGACGGGTCGTGGACGTCACCGACGCAGGCGCTGTCGAGCGACTGGCTGCTGGTGATCCCGGTGGGGTTGGTCGTCGCCTCGCTGGTCGGTGGGTTCTTGCTGTTCCGGGCGCTGGCGCCGAAGGTTGCGGAAGACCTTTAGGGCGGCGGCCGCCGTCGCGCTTGTGGCGGCGGCTGGTGGCTGTGGTGGTCGTTCGGAGGCGCCGGTGCCGCCGAAGGAGGCGCGGCAGGCGATCGTGTCGTGCCTGCAGGCTGTGCAGGACGGACGCTTCTCGGCTGCGTGTGCGCGCCTGACGCCGGAGGCTCGGGCGGAACTGCGCGATCTCGCTTGGGGGAGCTTCCGGGTGAGACCGGGCACGCTCGCGGAGCGGGAGCGCCAGGTAGCTCAGGCGCATGATCGCGCGCGGACGTGTCCCGGGGCGATCGCGATGCTGACGTCTGAGCTCGGTTCGAAGGTGGCGGATCTCATACGTGGGGCCGCGTCGGCTCAGGTCTCGTTCTTGTTCGCCAGTCGAGAGCTCGTCGTGCTCGACGACGAGGCATGGGTGGTCCGCCGGGGCGACGACAGTTGGATGATCGAGTCGTACAACGCCATCAGCGACGCGCTGCCCGCGGAGTAGCTCCCACTACGATCCCTCGAGATGACTTCCGGACAGTCCGAGACCACGGCCTCCTCGGCGCGTTCGCGCGCGTTCGCCCAGGATCCGCATGGTCGCTTCTGGTGGCACCACCTCCACGGCGTCGACTACGTGCCGACGATCTACTCGGTGCTGACCGACGACGAGTGGCAGCTGATGGAGGAGTGGTACGCCGCGACGCTGGCGGCGGACTCGATCGGGGAGATCAACGTCCCGGCGATGAGCTTCATCCAGGGGCTGATCTCGGGCAACGGAATCAGCCGCGTCGTGCAGCTCGGGCACTACTACGGGTACTCGGCGCTGCTGGTCGGGTTCTGGCTGCGCCACATGGGGCAGGGCGGCAAGCTCGTGTCGATCGACATCGACCCGGACGCCACGGCGTTCACGCTCGAGTGGCTGGAGCGCGCCGGGCTGCAGGACACGGTCTTCCTCAAGCTCGGCGACTCGGCGGACCCGTCGAACATCGAGGACGTCAAGGCCACGATCGGCGGGATGCCGCAGCTGATCGTCCTGGACTCCTCGCACCAGTACGCGCACACGCTGCGCGAGCTCGATCTCTGGGTGCCGAACATGGACCGTCACTCGCTGATGCTCCTGCACGACACGAGCACCTACGCGCGCGAATGGGATGCCGCCGGCAAGGGCGGGGTGCAGAAGGCGCTCGACGACTGGCTGCCCAAGCACAAGGGCGAGGTCGGCTTCCTCAACCTCAACCGTCAGGTCGGCGAGCCCGACAAGCCCGGCGACCTCGTCTACCAAGACGGCGTCGGCCTCGGCATCCTGCAGAAGCTCTGATCGTGGCCGCCACGGTGCTCGGGGCCCTGATCGTGGTGATCGGGTCCACGGTGATCGGCCAGCTCGCGTGCGCGCTCTGCGGGGTTCGGCGCTGGACGCCGATGGCGCCGGCCGTTGGGCTGAGCGTCGCGATGCTCATCGCCTCGGCCGGGCTGCACCTGCCGGGCCACGAGATCCTGCCCGGCCTCGCGTCGCTGGTCCTGATCGCGGGCGGCGTGGCGCTGATGGTCAGAGACCCTGAGCATCGTCCGCCGGTGGTGGTGGCGGCGATCGCGGCCGTGACGCTGCTGATCACGCTGATCCCGTTCTGGGCGCAGGGGCGCTTCGGGATCATGGGCACGAGTTTCGACAACGACATGTTCTTGCACCTGCCGATCGCCGCGGCGTTCACGGACGGGTACATCGACCAGGGCGTCAGCGGGTTCATGCGCTACTACCCGGTCGGGCCGCACGCGGTTGTCGCGCAGATCTCGCAGTGCCTGGGCCTCGACCTGCAGGGCGTGTTCTCCGGCATGACGATCGCCGGGCCGGTGCTCGCCGCGATCGCCTTCTACGGCGTGCTCGACGGCCTGCCGCGCCTGGCGCGCCCGATCGCCGCCGTGGCGGCGGCGCTCCCGTACCTGATGGCCGGCTACATGGGCGAGGGCTCGTTCAAGGAGCCGCTGCTCGTCGCGCTGCTCATCGGGATCGTGGCCGCGCTGCGCGAGCTGCGCACCTCCGAGTCGACCAGCGTGCTGCGCCTGACGCCGTTGGCGCTGCTCACGGGCGGCATCCTCTCGCTCTATGCGATCCCCGGCCTCGGCTGGGCTGGGCTGACGGTCGTCCTCGCGGTCGCGGGCCTCGCGATCCTCCCCGGGCTCCCGGGCCTGGCCGGCCGCGTGACGGCGCAGGCGCGGACGCTGGTGGTCCCGGCCAGCCTGGCGGCGTTCGTCGGCATCGTCGCGCTGATCCCGCAGGCGCCGCGGCTGCATCACTTCTGGGAGTTCATGCGCAACAGCGAGACGGGCACCGGCATCGACGCCAACGGGCTCGGCAACCTGCCTGGACCGCTGGACTTCTTCGAGGGCACGGGCATGTGGCTGAGCGCGGACTTCCGGTACGCGCCGGCGTCCACGACGCTGTCGATGATCTGCGGCGTCATCTTGCTGGCAGCCGCGGCGCTCGGCGCCGTCCGACTGCTACAGCGCCGTGAGCCTGAGCTCGTGGCGGCGGGGCTCGCCTGCCTGCTGGTCTACCTGTGGTCAGACGGCTCGCAGTCGCCGTATGCGACCGCGAAGGCGCTGGTCGTCCTGTCGCCGTTCCTCGTGGCGCTCGCCGCTGTCGGGTTGCTGCAATGGCCCCAGGCCGTGCCGCGGCTGGCGCTCGGTGGCGTCGCGCTGGCGCTCGTCGCTGTCCTGGGCATCTCGTCGGTGCTGGCGCTGCGGTTCATGCCGGTGGGCCCGCTGACCCACGACCAGCAGCTGGCCAAGCTGCGCCCGCTGGTCAAGGGCAAGACCGTCTTCTACCTCGGCAACGACGAGTTCGGCTCCTGGTACTTGCGTGGCGCCCGCGTTCTGCAGCCCGGCTTCGGCGGGCTGCCGTCCCGGCCGGAGAAGGCGCCGACCTACCTCCAGAACACCGACTTCGATACCACCTACGTGGGGAGTCTGGACCAGGTCGACGCGGTCGTTGGCACGACCGACCCGTCGGGGAGCGAGCCGCCGCCGAACTTCCGGCTGGTCACGACCTCCGGGCCGTTCGGGCTGTGGGAGCGCACCGGTCCGGGCGATATCCGCGGCACGCTCTCCAACGAGCACGGGCAGCCGGGCCAGCTCTTTGATTGCCAGTCGGCTGAAGGCAAGGCCGTCCTCAGCGGTGGCGGGACCGCCGGCATCCGCATGCCGCCCGTGTACATCTCGGTGCCTCCGCTGAACGCGGGGCAGGCGGTATCGGTCCCGGCGACACTGAAGCCGGGGCGCTGGGACATCGGCCTCGCCTACGCGTGGCGCGCGGGGGTGCGCGTCACCGCGCCAGGCGTGAGCAGGACGCTCCCGGCCACGCTGGATCGCCAGGGCCAGTTCTTCCCGGTCGGCCGGACTACCGTGACCGCGGCGGGACCCACGATGATCCGCGTGCAGGCGCAGACGCCGCGCTGGAACTCGCCGACGGTCCGCTTCCCCTCCGCCTTCCTGGCGATCACGCCGGTCGGCACCCAGCAGACGGTGCCGATCAAGCAGGCGTGCGGCAAGTACCTGGACTGGTACAAGCCCTCGCGCGCCTAAGCGCCGCGCTCAGCGGCTGGTGAGCTCGAGCTCGAGCGCGATGCCGCCGGCCAGGCGCGGCCGGTGCTCGAGCGCGCGTTCGAGCGTCACGAGCGGCGTCGCCGGCTCGCGGATCTGGGGCGGGATGAGGAACAGCGAGCCCTGGCGGGTGATCTGCCAGCCGGCCCGCGCCGCGGCGGCCGCAAACGCGCGGCGATCGAAGACCTGCTCGCCGCGGCGCAGCGTGTGGGCCACGACGACGTAGGGGTTGCGCGGGTTGGGCTCCAGCGCCAGCCAGCGGGCGCCGGGCGCGCAGGCCACCGCGGCGGCGGCCGTGGCCGCGCCCATGTCGGCGACGTGGTGCAGGACGTCGTTGGTGAGGATCACGTCCGGAGCGAAGCCGGCCGGCAACGCGGTGGCGAGCGCCTCGCCGGTGCCGACCGCGTAGCGCGCCGGGAGGTCCAGCGCCGCGGCCTGCTTGCGGGCGTAGTCGACGTAGCCCTCGAGCGGCTCGACGCCGACGGCGTC
>JBEVLC010000305.1:0-18860 GCA_040509415.1 Baekduia sp.
ATCGAGCCAGCGCTGGCCGCGCTCCTGCGCGGCCCGATCCCCGGGTCCGGCCTGAGCGGCAGCCAAGAGGTCGCGCTCCTGGCGCGTCTCAGGTGTGCGGTCGTCGCGTAGCTCGGCCGAGCGGCGTGCTCGATGGACTTCGAGGTCGCGGTGGGTGACCGAGTCGCCGGTCAGGGCACGGTTGCGATCGGCGTGCCGGACGGTCTGCTCGGCCTCGGCAGCCACGGGGTCGCTGAGCAGGTGGCGGAGGTGGTCGCGGTGCTCGATGAGCTGGCGCTGCTCGGCGTTGGGCGCGGGCGCCTTGGACTTGGTGGCGTTGGCGACGGCAACCGCCTCGTCGTGGCCGGCGAGGCGACGGTCGGTGGCGCGCAGCTCGCGCTGGAGGCTCTCGCGTTGTGTGACGACGCCGCGGGCCTGCTCCTGGCCGGTCTGCAGCTCCTGACGGTGGCGACCGTCGAGTCGTTCCGTCGCGAGCGAGCGCGTCGCGGCCGCGCGGGCCTCCTGTCGGTCTTGACGGCCGGAGCGGATCGTCTCGCGTCCCCCAGCGACGGGTGCCCCGGCGCGCGCGGCGAGCTGTTTGGCCCCGCGTCCGAGCATCCAGGCGTAGTAGCCGTGCGACAGGGCGCGGCCGAGCCCGTCGCCGTGTTGGTGCGGTACGCCTCCGGCGACGAAGTTGATGATGTCGTGGCGCTTGACGAAGACGCCCCACCAGAACGCGGCCGACATCAGCCACGTTCCGAACCAGCCGAACTCCAGGCTGCTGAACACCCGGCTGGCGACCAGGACGACCGTGAGGAAGATCGCGTAGATGAACTTGGCGACCGTCGCCGCCAGCAAGCGCTTAAGCCAGGCCAGGAACGTCGCGCGGCCACCGTCGCCCAGGGCAGGCGCCAGCAGCATCGGCGGCGCGATCAGGAGCAAGACCAGGGCGAGACCGGCGGCGAGGATCAGACGGATGCCCAGGTAGGAGTACAGGGCTACTGCGCCGCTAATGCCGACCAGCACGACTACCAGCAGCGCGAGGCGCGGGAACGTGCCGCCGGCGTTCTGGATGCTGGCCCGCGGGGGATCGCGGTGGACGAGGGCCTCCACGTCGTCTGGCAGCTTGCGATCCTTGTCGCGACTGAGCAGCGCTACGGCGCCAAGGAGCGGACTCAAGTTGTAGGGGTTGCCCTTCTTCTCCTTGTCCATCAGCGTGTGCAGGCGCCCGCGCTGCCAGCCCTGCGCCGGGTACTGCAGCCACAGCTCGGCGTTGGTGGGTCGCGCGCGGTCGCCGGTGGCCTTGTCGCAGTAGTCGACCGAGCCGAACTCCAGCGCGCACCACGGCCGGCGCACGGTGGTGTCGAACACCTCGCCCATCGACGAGGCCAGCGCGTCCCGCGGGCTGCGCGCGCTCCCACCTGTCCCCGCCGCCAAGACGGTCATGCCGGCGTCGTTGGTCGCCCTGGCCATCCAGCCGACGGTGTCGTCGGGCCGGCTGATGAGCACGAGGCCGCCAACGATCAACGCCACGGTCGCCGCCAGCCCGGCGAGCGTCTCGCTCGTTCGTCGTTGGACGAGTCCGCGGTGGATGCCCCACAGCCCGGTCAGCGAGATCGCCAGCAGCAGCCACCAGTCGCCGAACGCCTGGTCGTGTAGCCGTGCCAGGCTCCGACGTATCTGCGGCATCGCCTCGTTGGTCAGGTCCAGCGAGAACGACCACTCCAACAACAGCAGGACGCCTTTGACGACGTACAGCAGCGCCATCCACAGCCCGGCGCCGAGCATCCCCAACGCCGCCAAGAACGACTTGCCGGGGTCGGTGATCGAGAATCCAACGCGGACGTCGATGCCGTAGCTGCTCAGCGGATGGGGCTCGGCCACCGAGCCGCTGGCCCGGCAATTGCGCCGCGCGGCAGCCGACAGCGCGTACCGGCACGACGGCGAGGTTGCGCCCAGCGAACGCGACGGATCGCTGTAGGCGTCGTCGGTCGTCGGAGCCGCGGTCGTGGCCGGTGCGGCGGTCGTGGCTGGCGCGGTCGTGGAGGACTGTGCCGCTTTACCGGTCGCGGCGCCTTGGGCCGGGGCGACGAGGGCGAGGCTTGCCGCGATGGCGACCAGACCGCTCCTACAACAACGCCATCTGGTCATCGTCCTGGGCCGCGCCTCGTGTCGGCGGCGTCGTTGTGAGCTTGGCGAGCAGGCTCCCGAGGTCGATCTGCACGGCGCCGACGCGCCCTTCGTAGTCGCGGGCCAGGCACTGCCCGCGCCGGAAGCGCTGCTGGCGGGCGAGCAGCGTTTGGTCGTCGGCGTCCAACCCCATGTGGTTGACGACGCGCTTGGCCTCGCGCTCGGTCTTGACGCCGAAGGCGAAGTGCCAGCCGACGAGGTCGACGACGGCGTCCAAGCCGTCGAGTAGCTGGTCGATGAGGATGGGCGTGCCGTTCTGGCTGCGGCACCACTTGACGATCCGCATGACCAGCGACAGGCCGACGGCGTCGCCGACGAGCTGGGAGACCTCCTCGAGGATCAACAGCTTGTGACGCGAGCGATCGCTGGAGAGCAGGTCCATGGCGTGCACCGCCAGCAACCGCAGCAGCGCGCGGCCCGTGCGCTCTTCCGGCGTCAGCTCGGCGCGCGGGGTCCCGGCCTCCGGCAGCGCGAGGTTGGCGATGCGCATGCTCGTCACCGGCCGGCGTGCGCCCGCGGGCGCCGGCGTCCCGCGTTCTGCGAACCCGAGTCGCACCAGGCCGGAGGCGGCGTGGATCTCCAGCGCGCGTGCCGCGGCACGAGCGTCCTCGTCGCCTTGTTCCAGCCGCTCCAGGACCAGGCCGCAGCTTCGAGCTCCGCGGTCGACCGCCTCGGCGACTGCCGCGCGGATCTCGGTCTGCCACGCGGGCGCGACTGGCGCCGGAAGCAGCTCGGTCAAGAAGGAGTAGGCCAACTCGACGCGCATGTCGCGCGGAGCGATCAGCATCGGGTCCAGGCGCCCGCGGTCACGGTCGCCGGCCGTGATCTCGACGTGGTCGACGTGCTCCTCGCCGATCGCCTCGACCAATCGGTGGTCGCCCTTGGGGTCGATGTCGACCACCCACGAGCCGGTGACGAACGCCAGCACCGCCAGCAGCTGCGCGCTCGTCGTCTTACCGCGACCCGGCGTTCCCGTGCACAGCACCGCGGGCGCGTCATCCTCCTGAGAGCCCTGCCGCACGTCGAAGAGGACCGGCCGCCGCGAGCCCGAGACCGTATGGCCGATGAGCAGGCCCGACCGGGCCCCGACGTCGTGGGTGGCGGTCGGCACCATCGCGCCGAGCTGCTCGGGGAGGAACACGTCGTCGTAGCGGCGGATGCGCGGCGACTGGGCCGGGAGGTGGCCCAGCCACAGCGGCAATTGGATGTCCTTGGGTCGGTGCAGAGCGATCGGTGCCAGCTCGCGACGCAGCGCGCGCACGCGATCGTCGAGGGCCTCGGGCGACGGCGCGGCGACCGCGTAGGACAGCTGCCCCCGCAGCAGCGGTGGTCGGTCACTGGCGGTCAGCTCCTCCTCCAGGTCGCGCACGAGGTCCGGACGCGCAGCGGTCCGTGACGTCGGCCCATGGTCTCCGCGGCTCTCCTCGTCAAAGGCGTGATCGGCGTCGACGATCCGGCGGCGCACGAGCGCGAGCGCGGCGTCGTTGGGGATCCAGCGAGCCGAGAAGCAGGCGTCGACCGGGAAGCCGACAGCCTCCAGCGGCGCGAAGAGCAGCTCCGCCTGGCGGCCGGGGAAGGCGGTCGTCTCGGGCAGGGCACCGGCGACAAGCACCGCCTGGCTCGTCTCGCCGATCGTCAGCGTCTCCCGCCCGATCCTCATCGGCTCATCCAGGAGCGCCGTCATACAGGCCTCCAGCGGCTGGAACCGCCGACCACCGTGCTCGTCGTCGGCATCAAGCACCAGCGTCGGCGGCCGCCACAGCGCGTCGCAGTCGGGCTCGCTCGTGCCACGCAGCGCCGTGCGACGCAGCAACCACACCAACTCGGCGGTCGTCGCCCGCTCGACGTCGAGGTAGTCGCCTGCGCGCCCGAACGCCACCGTCTCCCGGTCAAGCACATCATCAAGCGTTCGCTGCGAGATCGCCCGCGCGTCGCGCACCCCGAAGGCGCGGCGCAGATCACCGACGAGGCTCCCCAGCGTCGTCGGCAGGCCTGATGGCGGAGCGAGCCGCACGGCCAGGAAGACGTCCGCGGTCGTCGCGCCGTCGGCGCCGATCGCGCGCTCGTGCTCGGCCATGAGCTCCGCCAGGCGATCGGGATGTCCATGCTCGGGATCGAGGAGCGCAGCGGCGTCTTCCGCATAGGTCGCCGCCGACCAGCCGCGCGCGACGCGAAGGATCTGGAAGTCGGCCTCGGCGACGGTCGCATAGCTGGCCAGCGCCGCCAGCCGCTCGATCTTGGCCGCCGATGACAGCCCGCCGTAGGAAACGGTGTGCACGCGAAAGAGCGCCCACGCGTCATCGACATCGCGGCCGAAGAGGACGTTGCGCCACGCGAACGTCAGCGGCGGCCCCACGCCGTCACCTCCATTCGCGAGCCCGCCGGCAGCGCGACCTCCTGCGGATCACGCAGCTCATCGCCGGCCAGTGAAACGACGGAGACGACACGCGCACGGACTTCCACACGCGCCGGTCGGCGCAGCAGAACGGTGCAGGGCCCGCGCACGACGCCGCGTGGGCAGCGTGCGCCGTGTTCATCGCCGGCCACCGCCAGCGCGTCGAGGTGGCCGTCCTCGTGCGGCGCCGCAGCGAGTCCTACAAGATGCTTCGTAGACAGCAGGAACGTGAAGTAGGCGGTGATTGCCTCGTGCGCGGGCCGCCCGTCAGCGCGCTTGTGACAGAGCGCCCGCGTCACCAGCCCCGGCAGAAGGATCAGCCGCAGCGGCCAGGGCAAGGCCGACAGGAGCGCGCCCAGGATAGGCAGCGCTCCCGCAACCAAGAACACCACCATGACCACCGTCCAGTAACCCAGGGCCACGAGCGGGATGCCGTAAGGGACCGGGATCCGGAAGCGGTCGACGCGGTGAATGCGCCGCTCGACCTCGAACGCCAGCCGATACGAGCGCAGGATGAGCTTGTTGTCGCTCATGCGCCCTCCGGAAGGGTCTTCCAGAGATCGACGATGACATGCTTGACCATGTCCTGGGCGAAGATGAACCCGCCGAGGACGACGACCAGGCCGGCCAACACGACGCCGCCATTGACGTCACGACGGCCGAGGATCGGCAAGGTCACGAGGCCGGCGACGGCGAGGAACAGCCCGGTCGACAACGACTTGACCTGATCGCCGAGGTTCTTTCCGAACTGGCCCGGGTCCGCCATCGCGCTCGTGGCGCCCATCGCGGCGACCAGCAGCGAGATCGCCGTGCCGAGAGCTAGGCGTCGCAGACGCCGCAGCGCCGTCGCTGCTCGTTTGGGGTCGGGACGTCGCAGGCGCCGACGCGGCGGCTGCGGGTCGTCAGGGGTGCGGACGTGGGATGTCATTGGTGTTGCTCCCGATCGAAGGGGTTGACTTGGATGCCACGCACGAGCCACCGGCCGCCGAGGCGGACGACGTTCAGCTCGTAGCGAAGGTCGAGGCGCACCGAGCCCGGCCCGGCCGCGGTGACGGCGGCGGCGACGCGGTTGGGGCGAGCAGCCCAGGTCGTCGACGCGACGTCCACGAGCCGCGTAGGCGTCGGCGGCATCGTGAGCGCGGCGCCGCGAGCGAGGTCGGCGGCGAGGTCGACGCGGTCGCCCGCCAGGTAGTGGCGCACGACACGCTCGACGACCTGGCGCAGCGCGGCGTCGTCGACCTCGAGCTCGGCCGGCGCGACCGCATCGGCGCGGACCGACGGCGCGCCGACCAGCGCGGGCGGCGAGGGGACGAACCGGCGCCCGGTGTGATCGACCGCCACCGGGACTGCGAGGAACCAGTCGCGACGACCGTCGTCGAGGAGCACCGTCACGGTCCGCCCGCCGCCTGCGCGAGCCTGTGACGCGACCGCTGCGGACCACCGCACACGGATGCCGCCGACGCTCGCCGGAGCCGAGGTCGTCTCGGCGAAGCCATAGGCCTTGAGGTCGTCGTCGCGCGACGCGGTGTCCGCCGCCGAGGAGGCCACGTACGCGCGGGCGAAGCCCTCCGCGAAGCCATCCAGCGAGCCGTCGACCACCTTCGACAGCACGAGCGACGCAGGGACACCACGGGCACCCCCGAGGATCGTCCGCAGCCCGACGAGGCTCAACACCGAGCAGCACGCGATCAGCGCCACACGCGGTGCCCGAGCGCGCCAACGCAGCATCGAGATAGGAACGAGCTGCCCGCGCAACATCTAGAAGAACTCCCGAGACGTCGCAGGCGCCGGCCGCACGGGCGCCGACGGCTGCCGCACCGGCGGCGCGGGCGGCGGTGCCGCCGTAGCGGGGGCCGCGGTGGCGGGTGCCACCGAGGCCGGAGCCGGAGCAGCCGCCGGAACTCGCGCATGGTGCCGTTGGTGCCGATGCCGCTTCGGATGCTTCACCGGCACGTCACGACGACGAGGTCGCGGACGAGGCGCCGGCACCGTCCGCACGGGACCGACCGTCGCCAACGACGGCTCGACCAGCACGGACGGCGTCGCCACAGCAGCGCGCTGCTCACGGTGCGTCGACACGACGAAAGCACCAACAACGCAGGTCGCCAGGACCACCGCCGCAGCCCGCGTCTCCCACCGCGAGCCGCGGCGCTGAGCCGGAACGACGATGGCCCCCTCGGTCACCGAGTCATCGGTGACCTCGAAGACAATGGACTTGGGTCGGAGCGAAGCAACCATCGCTCCTTAGTCGACGAAGGGCGAAACCACCCCTCGCCCTATCTGAATGAGCGACCGACGCTCGGCGTGCAGTGCGCGGCAACGCTTTACTCCACGAGGATCGTCACTCTCCACGCAGCGGATGGCTCTGGCGCGGGCCTGGCACCCGGCATATGGTCGCCGCATGGCCACGCCGATAGATGAGCTGGACAGCGCCCTCCTCGGAGAGCTGACCGCATTCCGTCGCGACCTGCACGCACATCCGGAGCTGGGGTTCCAGGAGGCCCGCACCGCCGCGCGCGCGGCCGAGGCGCTCCGCGCCGCGGGCGTCGAGGTGACCGAGGGGATTCGCGGCACCGGCCTCGTCGGAACGATCCGAGGCGCCGGGGCCAGCGACCGGAGCATCGGCCTGCGCGCCGACATGGATGCGCTGTCGCTCGTCGAGGAGACCGGCCTGCCCTACGCGTCGCGCACGCCCGGCGTGATGCATGGATGCGGACATGACGGCCATACCACCGTGCTGCTCGGCGCAGCTCGCCGGCTGGCCGCCGACCGCGACTTCGGCGGCACCGTCCACCTCATCTTCCAGCCCGCGGAGGAAGGCCTGGGCGGAGCGGCGGCCATGCTCGAGGACGGCCTGTTCGAGCGCTTCCCCTGCGACGCCGTCTACGCCCTGCACACCGCTCCGGGGCTGCCCGTGGGGACGATCGCCACCGGCACCGGGCCGATCATGGCCGGCGCCGGGACCTTCGAGGTCACGTTCACGGGCGCCGGAGGCCACGGCGGCCAAGGCGCGCATCTGACGCCGGACCTGGCGGTGGCCCAAGCCAGCTACGTCATGGCGCTGCAGACGATCGTCTCACGCGACATCCCCGCCCTCGATCCGGCCGTGGTCAGCGTCGGGTACGTCAGCGGCGGCCGCCCCGACGCGCTCAACGTCATGCCGTCCGAGCTGTCGCTCGGCGGCACGATGCGCTGCTTCAGCAAGGACGCCCAGGCGCTGATCGGCCGGCGCATCGACGAGCTCGCCGAAGCGATCGCCAGGGGCTACGGATGCGAAGCGACCACACAAGTCACCTGGATCACGCCGCCGCTCGTCAACGCCCCCGGCCAGGTCGACATCGTCGCCCGCGCCGCCCGCTCGGTCCTCGGCACCGACAACGTGTCCACCGACCTGGCGCCGATCGCCGGCGGCGAAGACTTCGCCTACATGCTGGACGCCACGCCCGGCGCCCTCGTCTTCCTCGGCAACGGCACGGCACCCGACGGCACCATCCACAACGTCCACACCCCGCACTACGACTTCAACGACGAGGCCATCGCCACCGGCGTCGCGCTCTGGGACGGCCTCGTCCGCCAGCAGCTCTCCGGCTGAGCCAGATCAGCAGGCAACGATGAGATGGAACGGCAGATCCGCGGCCGCACCTGCAGCGTCGTAGGTCTGAACCCCGGCGCTCCCTCCCGCATCACTGACGGTAACTCGGCCAGGCGTCACGGTCGTAGCGTCGGTCGTCCCCAATGTGGCGCTATAGCTGCAACCAGCAACGGAGTCAGCGAAGCCGACCGCATAACTCCCGATGCCGACGCGGCCGCCGTGCGTTGCGTCTCCTCGCGTGAAGCCGCCGGCCGATGACACCGACGCGAAGTGCCTGACCGCTGCAGGCCCGGCGGGACCCTGTGGGCCCTGTGGACCTGTCTGGCCTCGCAGCGACGAACGGGCGCTAAGGCTGATGTCGCCCAGGCGAATGGTGCGGTTCGCGATCTCGCCGGTATGCACCGCGCCGGTCTTGATCTGCGTCGATCCGACGCTGTTCTTGGGCAGCTTCAGCGCGGCGTACGAGGTGCCGCCCAAGGCGATGAACAACGCAAGCGTCGCAACGACGTTTGCGTAGCTGAGGCGGTTGAGCAGTCGGTGCAGCATCGTGTCTCCCTTTGGCACTGAGGCTTGCGGCGCAGGGTTTCTCCCTAGACCCCGTGAACTCGAACACGGACGACGCCCGATCGGCCCGTTGCGAACGGATATCCGGTTTCGCGCGGGACTCTCGCACGGAAGCGATAGGTCTGGTTGCCGCGCGTTCCGTCGAATCGGTAGCCGTAGCTCCACATCCCGCGTCGGCCGGCTCGCGTGGTGGCGAACGTCCGCCACTTGCCGCGCACCCAGACCTGGACCTCGACGATCTTGCCGTCCTTCGGGATGCGTCCGGTCTTGATGCGTCCGTGGAAGCGCACCGACTCTCCGTTCACGCGCCGTCGGTGGTTGGGCCGCATCGAGGTCTTCGCCCGCACGTTCAAGTTGAGGTTCTCGGTTGCGCTGCGGATCTGGGCGGTCCCCGCGTAGCGGACCTTGATCGTACGACTCGGTCCCTTGCGCACCAAGAACGAGAACCCGCCCTTCCGGCTCGTCTTCACGGTGGCGACCAGCCGCGGCGGCGTAACCCCGTCCTTGACCTGCGTCCAGGCCTGGACGTCGACGTCCTGGAGCGGGTTGCCCTCGGGGCTCTTGAGCGTCCCGCGCACGCGCACGAGCTGGCCGTAGCGCGCGAACGCCGACCTGGCGAGATGCGCACGCCGTCCGTGCCGGACGACGACCCCGGACTTGAACTTGGTCTTGAGCCGCAGCGGGAGCGTGATGGTCTCAGCCGTGCCATCGGTCTGGGTCGTCGTCGTACGCTGGTTGCCCGCCGCGTCGGTGGCCGTCGCCTGGAGGTCGAACGCGCCGTCGCCGAGGCGCTCGTCGTCGATGCGCGCCTGCAGCTGGCCGTTCTGGACCGTCGTCGGGAGGGTCAGCCAGTTGCCGGAGCTGCCTTGGCGGCGCATCTGGATCTGCCCGCTCGCAACGCCGGAGCCGAGATCGTCGGTCTGGACCGCGACCAAGGTGGGGTCATTCGGGTCGGGCGCCAGGAAGGCTGCGCTCGGGCTGGCATCGTCGTAGCGGAGCGTCACCGGCGGAGCCGCCAGGCGCGCATCTTGGTTGCCAGCTGCGTCTCGAAGCCAGAGCTTCAGGGTGTACGCCCCCGGGGCCGGGAGCTTGACGTGCTCCAGCGTGTGGACGTCGCTTGCGGTCATCGAGCCGTGGGTGCACTTCGCGGCCCCCAGCGGCGTGGGGCAGAGGTCCCATTCGACACCGGCGACCGGGGCACCGACCTTCACCGGGCTGTTCGTCCAGTTGATGGTGAAGTCGTTGGTTGGCCGCCAGCCGTCGCCGCCGCCGACGGACAGGTTCTGCGGTGCGTCAGGCGGCGAGTTGTCGATGTAGACGGTTCTCGAGACCGATGACGGGTTGCCTGCCGCGTCCGTCGCCGCGAGGGTCAGGGTGTGCGCGCCGTCCGCGCCGAACCCAGCCGTGGCCAAAGGCTGGTCGACTGACGCCTGGCCGCACGGGGCTGCGTAGGTGAAGTCGCAGTTCCCGGCCTGCTGAATCACAGGGTGGCCGTCGATCGACACGACCGCCTGCTGGATGCCGGCGCCGTCACTGGCGTTGAAGCCGATCGGCTGCGTGCCGGCGAGCCACCCGTTGGAGGTCCAAAGCGCGCCGCGTCCCGCCGAGAGCACCGGCGCGACGTCATCGCGCACGCGGACGTCGACGTTCTTGATGTGGATCGCCGCGACGCCGTTGCGCGAGCATGATCCGGCGGCGCAGCGCGCTTCGATACGCAACCGCGGCGCGCCCACCGCGTAGCCGTACCGTCCGCCCAGGAACGTGTTCTCGTCGGGTGTCTGCAGCCAGCTGTCGCACGCTTGCCCGGCGGGCAGGCCGAACAAGATGTTCCCAGCGAGGTCCCGGTTGCCGCCCACGATCTCGACGCCCCAGTTGCAGTCGTTTCGCCGCAAGCCGACCTCGAGGCTGAACGACTCGACGGAGTTGCCCTCCGGCGCGTCGAAGATCGCGTACGCACCTTGCAAGAAGCCCGAGGCCCCGCCGTCATACACGTTGCGAGCGACGATCCCCTGCCCGGCCGGGCAGTCGGTGTAGGCGGTCATGCCGCCGTCAGCCGCTGTTCCCCACGAGTGGTTGGCACCGCCCGCGACGGTCTGGTTGCAGGCGATGACGTCATAGCCGCCCGCCAGCGCCGAATGCGGCATCGCCACGCCGACGACGAAGACGAGCAGGACGGCAAGCAACGGGAGAACGTGTCGGGTCATCTGAGCCTCCTGGAGAGATCGGGTGCTCCTTAGTCGACTCACGGCGTGAACTCCCCTCCCCCATCTTGTGGCGCGGGCGCCGGCTGCTGCGGCGCAGAGTTGCTGCCGAGGTTGCCGGGACCGAACTCGGTGCTGCCCTGCGGCGCCGGAGAAGCCGGCGGCGTGGACTTCGGCGAGCTGACCGGCGGCTCGGACTTCTGCGTCTTGGTCTTCGTCGGCGTGGTCGTCTTCTTCGGCAGTCGCACGACCTCGACGTGATCGCGCGGCGGCTCAACGACGCGCGGCTTGACGTGATGCGGACGCACGGCCGCCTTCGCCGTAGGGTGCTGCCGCAGCTGATGTGCGACGTCGACGCAGATCGCACCGGTGCCGCCGACCGCCAGGCAGAAGGCGACAACCTTGGCGGCGACGGCTCCCGCACTGACGCCGGCGCCGCCGACGCCCGCCTGCTCGACCAGGCCGGTGTTCGACAGGCCGCGCCCGGTGACGCGGTCGGTGAGCTGCCGCGTGCTCGCCCACAACTCGTCCAGGCGGTGCGTCGCCCCTGCGATGGCCCTGAGCCGATCGTGCTCCTCGGCCCACACGGGCATCGGCAGCACGGCGGCGACATCGCCGAGGTTGGACCGCATCGCGTGCAACATCGCGCGGCAGGCCGGGTCGCGGTCGACCATCGTCTGCGCGCGCCGCCGTTGACGCGACGAGGCGATGCCGAGCTCGCACGCCAGCAGCAGGCTGCGCTGGCGACGCATCCAACGCGACTCGCCGGTCTCGTCGATCGCGAGCTGCGCGGCGATCTTCTTGTAGGCGGCCGTGATGATCGCCTCGAGGCGCTTCTCGCCGATGCCGAGCTGGTCTTGGACCTCGCGTGCGCTGAGGTGCCGATCGAAGCGGAGCTTCAAGACCGCGGCCTGCTGCTCGTCGAGCGACTCGACGACCAAGCGCAGTGCGTCGCCGTCGAGCCGTAGCTGCGCCTGCTCGTCGGGCAGGGCCTGGTCATCGGTCGCCGCGACCAACGCCGGACTGGATGGATCGAGGGCGTCGGGGCGCCGCCGCTTCGTCGCGTCGGCCGCGCGACGCCACGCGATCTTCTTCAGCAGCGCACGACGGTGCTGGACAACCTCACCGCGACGCTCGATGGTCAGTAGCTCGGCCCACGCCTCGTGGTAGATCTCCTCGGGATCGCGCAGGCGCGGGAAGTCCGCGCCGAGCATCCCCAAGACCGCCGCGCGATGCTCCGCGTAGTCGCGTTCGATCCCGGCGTCGCGCACCGGAGGGGTGGAGTCGGTCGAGGGCATGTCGACGGTCAGCACGTGGCTGCTGCCCTCTCTGTCGACGAGCTCGCTCAACACCCCTCACCCCAATTTGGTGGCGAGGGTTTACCGCAAACCTCGTCAACTGAATCCTCGTGCCCTGGTTTTGGGCGCGGGCTCTGATCGCGGTTGTGCGGCCTGAGCGCTCGAACAACGTGCGCTTGGCCCTCCCAGCCGGCGCCCGCTCGCGTACCCGCACGGGTCGGGCGCCGGCCTCTCAGGGGTCAGGCGTCGAGGCCGAAGCTCTCGGCGTGATCGAGCCCGATCAAGGTCTCGCTCCACGCCGAGGCGTCGCCAACTGCGTCGCGCAGCTCTTCGGCTGAGCCCACGTTCTCGTCGGCGAACCGTCGCAGCGCGTCGACCAGCCGCTCCGACGCCTCGATCGAAGCACCGCGGATCGCCGGCGCCAGCAACCATGTGGGGCCGGTCACGACGAGGCGCTCCTGGGCGTTCGGCACCGCGCGAGCGATCGCCTCCTGCATCACGACGATCGCGCCCGCGACTTCGCCGGGCGTGCGCCCGTCGTCGCGGACGGCGGACAGGTCGCGGCCTCGCTCCAGCGCCGTCTCCATCGCCTCGTCGGCCACGCGACGCCGGTGATCCAACTCGTCGCTCAGTCCCTTGATCTCACGCTCGCGCAGCCGCAACGTGAGGGCGACCGGCGACCCGGTGCCGACGACCTTCATCGCGCACCTCCGCACGCCGCGCCGCCGAGACGGTCTCGGAACTCGACCAGCTGACGGATCGCAGCCAAGGCACGCTCGTTCTGCGTGACCGCTTCAGCCGTGACCGGTGCCGAGGCCGTGCTCTGCTGCAACTCGATCGCTGACGGGATGAGGGCCAACACGACGTCGCTGGTCACGTGCTCCTCGGCGAAGGCGTCGATCAGGTGCACGGCTTCGATGACCGCATCGCGACCATCCGGCGGGAACGCCAGATCGCACGCCTTGCGCAGCTTGTGCTCCGCGGTCTGCCGAAGAATCTCGCGCAGGTACTCAGGGAAGACGACAACGTCGTCCCGGGACGGGATAGCGTCCGGGCTGTCCATGGGAGGTAGTGCTCCTTGGGCCATGCCCCCGGCCGTTACAGCGGCGCGGGGGCGCTTTAGTTGTACGGAGAGATCGCTCTCCTAGGGGCCGATAGAACCCAGAGCGCGAAACTCGCCCCCTGGTGTCCCGTGCCAGACAGCGAAGCGGTGGCCGACCCCGACCGCGGAAGAGGACAGGAGCGAGCATGCCGCCGCGACCGACGGTGCCAGATCAGGATGCGCCGTTTTCCGCCCGCCACGCCGCGTTGAGACGTTCGCGATGGCGGCGGTAGATCCAGTCGGGGATCGGTTCCGTCCCGGCCGTCAGCGCGCGGTAGTCGACGTACAAGCTGAACAGATCGGCCTCAGAGTTCGCCGGCGGAGTCAGCGATAGGTGAGCGGCGCGACTGTCAGAAGCCGCAGCCGTCCAGTCGGCGCGCAAACTGAGGGCGTCTGCGCCGATCAGGCCGGTGATGACTAAGAGCGTGATGCGGGCGACCTCCTCGGCAGCTTCTGCGAGTCCGACGAACAGGAACAGCACAAGCAGCAGGAGCGCGAAGCCGACCGTGGCCGCAGCGAACCAGCCAGCGCGCTTGACGCCTTCCTCGTACAGGTTCCATGACCACCAGGCCGCCTCGCGAACTGACCTCCGCAGTGAGTCACGGCCCATGCCCGGCGAGGAGTCCCAATAGTCGGAGTCGTCGAAGCGTTGCTCGTCGGCGTGCTCGCACGCCCAGGAGCTGACCGCGCGGCGGAAGTCCGTCTCGGCCCCCGTCGCGGCGCTCGGGTCGTAGAAGAGGCGCAGCTCGGCGATCCGCTTTCCCTTCTCGGCGTGCTGATGACGGGCGCGGCTACGCTGACGCAGCACCCACGCCACGCTTTCGCTGCAAGCCGCAAGGAGCGCCGCGACGTAGCTGGCCTCGGCGGAGAGCCAAAGCCCGACAAGGCCGATGGCAAAGGTGACGCCGTGGGCGGCCCACCGGTAGGTGCGCAGCTGTTTGGCCCGGTGCTGCTCAGCGCGCGCTAGAGGAAGAAGCCGGGCGCTTGGTACCGCGGTAGTTGAAGGGCTCATCGCGCCGAGGACTTTCCGTCAAGAGCGGCGGTAGCCGACGAGCGCGCCACCGTCGTTCCGCCTTTGGACGATCGTCGTCGCGCTCATGGCCGGGGCATTCGCCAGCCGAAGAGCTTCTTCCACTCGTCGACGGCGGCCCTCTCCTGGCCGGAGTCCTCCAGACGCACGGCCTTCTCCGCGATGCGCTGCCAGTCGATCAGCGTCTTGGCGGCCGTCTGCCGCTCCGTCGCGGTCATGGTGCCGTTGACCGTGGGGCCGAGCTTGGCAGGGTCGTCCCAGTCCTCACCGACGCGCTCGGCGGCGCTGGCGAGGAACCACGTGATCTCGTCCTGATAGCGCCCGAACGGTGTCGACACGAGCGTCTGTGCCATCACCTCGAGCAGGAACGGAGGGTTGATGGGCTCGTCGAAGTTGCGGTTGATGCCCTTGATCATCTTCACGAAGGGCACGAACTTCTCGTCGCACTGACCGTTCTTCTTGGTGCTCTGCTCGTGGTGGATCTTGGGGTTCGTGGAGATCCACGTCGAGCGGTCGGCGTCGGGGATTTCGTAGCCGCCGCCCTTGCGCTTGAAAGCGGGGACGACGTCGAAGGACGCGACCTCCTCGTCCTCGCCGAGCTTGACCGTGCAGGCGAAGCCATCCGCGGCGACGTTCGAGTACGTCGCCGCCAGCAGCTTGCGCAGCGCCTCGAGGACCACGGACGGGTCCTGGTTGCGCAGATCGGCCTGAGGTCCCTTCGGGTCGATCACCACAAAGATGTCGACGTCCTTGAGCTTCTTGGTCTTGGTCCCTCGTCGATAGCTGCCGGTGAGGAAGTGGTCCTCGAGCTGCCAGCTGGCCTCGACCAGCTCACGGATGTCCTTGTGCTTGCGCGCTGCGAAGTCTTGCTCGGTCCTCGTGATCTCGAGGGTCTTCTTGCACTTGATGAAGGCGTCGTCGACGTAGGTCATATTTGGGTTACCTCAGATGGCGCATCCCAGCGCGGGCGTGGGGTGCCTCGGCGAGGCTGCCGAAGGAGGTCGAATGCAGCCCGGCCGTCGAGGAGCGCACTCCGGGGCTCCAGCCGTCCTGCGGTGTGCGGCTCTTACGGAAGGTGCAGAAGAGTCGGTAGGTCGTCCCAGCGGGCACCGAGGTGATCTTCTGCTGGTAGCGCGCCCAGGACGCCCGGGAGTCCTCGAACTGGCCGACGCCGCTGACGTCGTAGGTAACCGGGAACTCGAAGACGGGCCTGACCGTGCCGCCGGGCCGGTGACACTCGAGCACGACGGTGTCGAGCGACTGCTCCTCGATCCAGGCGGCGATCGCCTTCTCATCGAGGTCCCACCGCGACGCGCCGTTGGGCGTGATGCCGAGCAGGGCGAGGATGTCGCCAATGGTGCCCATGATCACATCGCTCAGGTAGGTGGCCGTGTGGGTGCGGGTGTACGTCGTCGTCGAGGTTGCGGTGCTCATGAGTCCTCCTGGGCCCAGCGGGCGAGCGCTTCGAGGTCAACCGCCGAGCCGGTGCGGGCGGCGGCACCGTTTGTCTTGGCTAGGACGACCGGCTCGTCGGCGGAGAGGTGAGCCTGGCCCTTGACGGTGGTCCGCACGAGCTTGGCCATCGGCTCGACCTGCGGGACGTGCAGCGTCCAGCCGCTCGCACTGGCGGCGCCGGGTACTGGGTTGAGGTTCTCCTCGAGGGTCAGCGCCGGCCCGCCGGAGACCGTGCCGATCTCGAGCTCGGTCTCGCCGGCCATGAGGACGAGGGGGTGCTTCTCGAGGTGGCCGGCCGAGATGAGCATGCGCGCGACGGTGTCGAGCGGCTCGAGGGCGGCGTCGACGTCGGCCCGATCGATGGACGAGCTGCGCTCGAGGGTGTCGCCGATGAGGTCCTTGATGGTCTGCCACGCCTCGGGCGCGCTGCGCTCGGGCGAGGCGGCGATGTCCCTACGCCGCCGCACGCCGGACCTCCTGCTCCCGGGTGACCTTCAGCCGTTTGGCGGCCTTGAGCAGGTCGGGCATCGTCAGGGAGTTGGGGTCCAGAACCGTGCGCCGATCGCCGGCGAAGGCCTCGGTGATGACCTTGCGGATGCGGCGCCCGTCGAGCCCAACGAGCTCGCGCGCGACGTTCCCGAGTTGCGGGTCCTGGGCGATCATGGCGAGCTTGGGGTAGGCCTGGCCGAAGTCGCCCAGGGTGCGCTCCAGGATCGCCCGGACGCCGGCCGCGTCGGGCAGCGGGATCTCGATGGCGACGTCCGCTCGCGAGCAGAACGCCTCGTCGAGCGCGCTCGTGAAGTTCGAGGTGGCGACGAAGACGATGTGCGGGTGCGCGCGAGCCGTGCGGTCGAGCGCCATGAGCACGGCGTCGGTGGCGCGGTGCACGTCAGCAGGGTTGGCGGCCAGCGAGGCCTCGCTACGCGAGACGGCCATCGACTCGACCTCGTCGAGCAGCACGACCGTGGGCGTCTTGTCGTCGGCCAGCAGCGGGATGTGCTCGCACAGCAGGTCGAACACGCGCTGCTGGGACTGGCCGTGCTCGGCGCTCATGAGCCCGTGCGGGTTGATCTCGATCAGGCGCACCTGGCCGCCGACGAGCCCGCACAGCTCCTGCGCGACGCCCCGTGCGAGGGTCGTCTTGCCCGTCCCCGGCGGTCCGTACAGGAGGATGAGTCCGTGCAGCGCCGTGGTGTCGAAGGGCAGATCACCACGCAGGCGCAGCGCGAGGACCGCCTGGTTGAGCAGACGGTCCTTCATCTCCTCCGAAGCGACGATCGACCCCCACGTGGTCGCCAGGTCGGCGCTCGGC
Organism: Baekduia sp.; assembly: GCA_040509415.1. Lineage (GTDB taxonomy): Bacteria > Actinomycetota > Thermoleophilia > Solirubrobacterales > Solirubrobacteraceae > Baekduia. The sequence continues at coordinate 17,119 of JBEVLC010000305.1, forward strand.
AAGATCTTGTCCTCGGTGATCCACTCGTTCATCTGCATCTCACTCTCCTTTTAGCGCGCCTAGACGACGGATAGCTTGCAGAATTCGCACGTTGCGGGCTTTTTCGCTGTAGCTTCATGCGAGGACCGGGAGCATAACCTTTAGATGAACACATCGAACGGGATCTCGTTCTGAGCACACCCCTTAGGACGGTCTCCAGCAGCCCTGGATGAGAGGAGCCGGTGATCGTGAGCACGAAAGGTCGTCAGACCCGATGAGGAGCAAGCCATCCGACACCAGTCAGGACCTGGCGCTGACGCTGGATCTGGGTGCAGAGCCGACCGCACCGCGCGCCGAGGCCATACCGGGACAGAATGGGGCGATGGACGACCTCGCCGAGGCCCGGGTCATCGCGCCGATCTTTGATCCCCAAAGACTGCGCGTCGCCCGTCAGCTGCGCAAAAAGACCCGGGCGGCCGTCGCCGATGGCGTCGGCGTCAGCGCAGCGGCCGTCGGTCAGTGGGAGGCCGGAGAAGTCCGACCGAAGGCCCAGACGCTCACCCAGCTGGCCGAGGAGCTCGAGTTTCCCGTCGCCTTTTTCGCCACAGGCGGGCACTCCGTGCCCGACCTTGCCATCCACAACGGCTTCTTCCGCAGCCTGCGCAAGGGGCGCCAGATCGATCGGGAAGCTGCCATCGCCCACGCGGCGCTGGTCGCCGAGGTCGTCGACGTGATCGAGCGGCACGCCAAGCTGCCTGACCTCGACATCCCGTCGTACCCCCTCTCCATCGACGCTTCCCCCCACGAGGTCGAGCAGGCCGCCGCCCAGGTGCGGGCCCATTGGGGCCTCGGCACCGAGCCGATCGACGACATGACCGTCGAGCTCGAGCGCCGTGGCGCTGCGGTCGTGCGGCTCGTGCTGGCCGAAGACGTCGATGCATTCTCCTGGGGCAAGGCCAAGCGCCCGGTCGTGATCTTGGGCAGCGACAAGGGCAAGCGCGACCGGTCGCGCTTCGACGCCGCCCATGAGCTCGCGCACCTGGTTATGCATGCGGACCGACCCGACCCCGCCAATCGTGACCTCGAGCGTCAGGCACATCGGTTCGCGGGAGCACTCTTGCTGCCCTCCGAACAGCTCGTCGCCGAGTGGAGACCGGGTCGCATCAGCTGGGCGTACCTGCTGACGCTCAAGCAACGCTGGCAGGTCTCCCTCGCTGCCTTGCTCTACCGCGCGCGAGACCTCGAACTCATCACCCAGACGGCTTACGAGTCGGCGATCAAGTACTCATCGCGCCGGGGCTGGCGCAAGCACGAGCCGGGGGATCTGGGCCCACCCGAGCGGCCACAGCTGCTGACCCGCGCGGTCGAGGCGCTCGAGGCCGCCGGCGTCGACCGCACGCAGCTGGCCGACGAAGCGCACATCCACGTCGCGGACCTCGAGCGATACCTCGTGGCTCCTGGCGCGCGCCCGCGAGTGTCCGTCGAGATCTGACGCACAGATCATGGCCGCCTCCGGCCGCCGTGCCTGACAAGGCCCGCGATGGTGCAGCATGCGCGTCGTCGCGACGTGCGCCCCGGGCACCGCAGCGCCCGGCAGGGCGAGTGTCGGAGGTCCCGCCCCGTCCCAGCGAGTGGAGGCAGCCGCAACGTCCTCACACGCCCTCTTGAGGAAGATTTGGACCGGGAATTGGACCGGGCGCCCTCTCCGACCGACCCTTCCGGGAACGAAAAAGGCCCGCAAATGGGGCTGTTGCGCAAAGCCC
>JBEVLC010000306.1:0-3360 GCA_040509415.1 Baekduia sp.
GCTGGCGGAGCCGCGCGCCGGCGAGCGGCGGCCAACGCGCGCGCGCCTTGCGGCGCTCGCCGCCACCGCCGTCCCGCACCCGCCGGCGCGGCCGGCCGAGGCATGGCCGACGGCCTAGGGACTGTCCGCCGACCCTCGACCGACCGGGCAACCGCTCCGGCGCCGACTAGGATCGCGCGCCATGCGGTCTCGTGCACGGATGCCGATGTCCCTCGCGGTCCTGGCGGCCCTGCTGCTCGCGCCGGCGGGCCCGACGGCCGGCGCCACCCAGCAGCCCGCCCGCCCCGACCTCGTCATCGCCAGCGGCGCGGTCAACGTCGTCGCCGGCGGCAAGCTCAGCGGGCGGTTCGTGGTCGCCAACCGCGGTCCGGTACGCGCCGCGCGATCGACCGCCGCGCTGAGCGTGCGTGCCAACCACCGCTGGCAGGCCATCAAGCGCTTCACGCTCCCGAGGCTGGCGGCGGCGAGCTCCGCGCGCGTGACGATCACCGCCGCGCTGCCCAGGGCCCTGCCGGTCGGCCGGCTCGCGCTGCGCGTCTGCGCCGACAGCCGCCAGACCGTCCGCGAGCGCTCCAACACCAACAACTGCACGACGATCGGCGCCCTGCGCATCACGAGCGCGCCAACGCGAACGCCGACGGCAGCCCCGATCCCCGGTCCCGTACCGGCCCCGACCCCCGCACCCCCAGCCCCGGGCACGTCAGCACCCGTCGCACCGATCCCCGACCCACCGGCGCCGGTCATCCCGCCACCGCCACCCTCCCGCCCGGCCTCCTCGGTCCCGGCCGCGCCCATCGCCTTCACCAAGAACCAGGTCTTCAAGCTCACCGACGTCGAAGGCGGCTACTGGATCACCGTGCCCACGTCCTACGACGCGACGCACGCAACGCCGATCACCCTTTTCGTGTGGATGCACGGCTGCCAGGCCAAGGACGCCGACGACATCTTCACCATCTCGCCGGGCGGCGACCAGCAGCACTACATCGCGATCTCCCCCGACGGACGCGAGGGCGACTGCTGGTATCCCGACATCGACATGCCGAAGGTCCTGGCGGCCATCGCCGACGTCAAGACCCACTTCAACGTCGACCCGCGCCGCGTGATCGTCGGCGGCTACTCCTCCGGCGGCGACCTCGCCTACCGCACCGCGTTTTACAACGCCTACACCTTCGCCGGCGTGCTGGGCCTGAACACCTCCCCGTTTCGCGGCACCGGCTCCACGCAGGCCCAATCGCTGGCCGCGGCCTACTGGAAGTTCCACGTCGTGCAACTCGCCCACACCGAGGACAGCTCCTATCCGATCGACGATGTCCGCGCTGAGACCGACGCCCTGACCGCGGCCGGCTTCCCGGTCCTGCGCATCGAGCGGCCCGGAGCCCACTTCGCGCCCGACACAGCAACGACCGGCACTTACCACGACCTCGTGAGCATCCTGCTGCCGCATATCGACGACGGCTGGCTGGCGCCGCCGTAGCCCTATCGCTAACGGAACAGTCACGTGTATCTTTGCGCGATGGCAGACGGACTCGTGTTCACCACGCCACGGGGAGCGGTGCTGGCGGCCACCGCACGGGTCATCGATCGGCGTGGCTACCGCGCGACGACGGTTGCCGAGATCGCCCGGGAAGCGGACATGCGCAGCCCGGAGGTCCGCCGTCTCGTGGGCGACGAGGAAGCCTGCTTCTACGCCTTCTTCGGCGCCTTCTTCCACCAAACGTTCACCTACGTGCTGGAGCGGACGCAGGACGTGCCGTGGCCGCTGAGCGCCCGCGAGGGCCTGGCGGCGCTCCTGGATCTGCTGGGTTCCGCGCCGGTCTACGTGCGCGCCGCGCTGGACGGCGTCTGGGCGCTCGGCGCCGACGGCGGGCTGCGGCTGGAGACGGCCGTCGAGGCGTTCACCGCGTTCCTCACCCCCGGGTACGAGGCGCTCGCCGAGCCCGGCGTCTCGGTCTTCCACGGCCAGCTGATCGGCTCGTCGGTCCTCCACGTCATCACCCGCCACGCCTCGGAGAACCGCATCGCTGAATTGCCCCAAGCGCTGCCCGAGGTGCTCGCCGTCGCGCTGACGCCGTTCTGCGCCGCGCAGGACATCGACGCGCTGCTGATCACCCGCTGAGCAGACAAGCGCGTTCGGCATAGCTATCTTTTACGTCGTGGCCGCGCCTCGCAAGCAGGATGCACGCAAGCCCCGCCAGCTTCCCTCGGGTCGCCACGGCCTGCCGCGGCAGTTCGTCGCGTCCAACCAGCGCGAGCGGATCGTGGTCGCCGTGGCCGAGGTCTGCAGCACCGCCGGCTACGCGTCGATGAGCGTCGAGGACATCGTCGTCGCCTCCGGCGTCTCGCGGCGCACGTTCTACGACAACTTCCAGGGCAAGGAGGACGTGTTCCTCGCCGCCTACGACGAAGTGACGTCCCGGCTGCTGCTCCGCGTCACGACGGCCTATGAGGCCAACGAGGGCATCGTCGCGCGCGCGCGAGAGAGCCTGCGTGCGCTGCTGGAGTTCCTGGCCGCCGAGCCCGCGTTCGCCGACATGTGCGTCGTGGAGGCCTTGGCCGCCGGTCCGATCGTCGTCGAGCACCGCAATGCAAACCTGCGGACGCTGAGCGACCTCATCGACGAGACCGCCGCCGCCGCGATCCCGAACGCCACGCCCCCGTCGCCGATCATCGCCCAGGCCCTGGTCGGCGGGATCTTCGAGGTCGTCTACTCGCGCGTGCTCACCGGCCGGCACGCCGAGCTCCCCGGGCTGCTCCCGGGGCTGGTCTTCACGCTCCTGCTGCCCTACACGGGCCACGATGTCGCGACCCAGATCCTCAAGAAGGAGCGGCGCAGGATGGCGCAGACCGCGCGCGTCGCCGGGTCCCACGCGGCACGCTAGACACAGCGGCGCGTTGGACACAGCACCGTGTTAGCTTGACGCCCCATGCGGATCCTTCTTGGTCATCGTCAGGCATCGGCCGTGGCGATGCTGGTCATGCTCGCGCTGGCGCTCACCGCCGGGCCGACGGCATCGACGGCGCGCACCACCTCGACCGAGCACATCACCCTGAAGCTGACCAAGCGCACGGGGAAGAAGAAGCTCACCTTCACCCACACCGGCCGTGCAACCGGTCCGGTCGCCGGCCGGGTGCGGGCCAAGAGCACGCTCCTGAGCCGGGTGGTCTGGCGCGGCACCATGACCATCGCCACCAAGCGCGGCACCCTGCGCCTGAGGATCGATGCCCGCGCGCAGTCGCTGAACCGCTCGTCGCCGTTCACGGGGATCGCGACGATCAGGGGCGGCACCGGCCACTACGCCAACGCTCGTGGCGTCGCACTCTTCAAGGCCGTGCTCAACCGCCTGACCTGGAGGGCGACGA
>JBEVLC010000307.1:0-9919 GCA_040509415.1 Baekduia sp.
TCCAGCCGCACGGCGCCGCCGGCCACCGCGGCCGCGTCGAGATGCCGAGCCGAGCCGGCGAACTGCGGCTGATGTGCCTCGTGCATGCTCACGAAGCGCACCGTCGCCGCGGGCCACCGCCGCCGGAGGAGCCGCAGAATGCCGGCGGAGATCGCACTGTCGCCCTTGTTGTCGTCGTGCCAGTGGTTGACCAGCAGGATCGTCGGGCTGTCGCCGGGCATCAGGCGCGCCGGCGAAACGGCTCGGTGGTGAACGCGCCCACGGCGACGATCGCTTGGGCCGCCGCCCATGCCACGCCGACGCCGGCCAGGCCCATCGGGCCCGCGAGCACCCACGCCGCGCCCGGGATCAGGAGCGCGAGTGCGGCCTGGAGGCGGATGATCCGGCCCGCGCGCCGCCCGGCGCGCGCCGCGCAGATCGCCAGCACGGTGACCGACCGGCCGATCGAGCCGAGCAGCAGGAGCCGCAGCACCGTCGTCCCGTCGTCGGCGTAGTCCTGTCCGAAGAACCCCATCAGTAGCGGCGCGATGGCGATGCCGACTGCCGCGAGGGCGCTCACCAGCAGCAGCACGCGGACGCGCATCCCGCCCAGCAGCTCCGGCAGGCGGCGCTCGTCATGGGCGCCCTCGACCGTCAGCGACATCCCGAGGTTGATGGCGACGAGGTCCAGCGACTGCGCCAACAGCCACGCGATGCCGAACGCGCCGGCGGCTTCGGTATCAAGGCGGATGACAACGAGAACGGGCAACAGGGTCGTGCTCAACTGGCTCAGGATCAGGCCCGCGCTGTCGCCGGCGAAGTAGCGCCGCAAGCCGCCCAGGTCCTCGACCTCGGCGCCGGCCGCGTGCCGGGGCAGCAGCCGAAAGAGCAGCAGGCCCGAGACCGGCAGCAGTGCGAAGGCCGCGGGCACGACCCAGGTGGTCAGCAGCGCCAGTGCCCCGACGCCGGTGCCTAGCGCGATCAGCGCGATCAATTTGACTGCGCTGTAGACGATGTTCTCCAGTGGCACCCAGACCGCCATGCGCAGGCCCGTCAGCGCGTTGTCCTGCAGCGCGAAGATCGACCAGATCGCGACCGAGGCGGTGAAGAGCAGCAGCGGTCCGATGCCTCGCAACGGCGCGAAGCCGTCGTCGACCATCGGCGCCAGGAACGCGAACCACGAGCCGAGCACGATGCTCAGCGCGAAGGCCACGCCGTAGGCCTGGATAACCAGCCAGCGCGCGCTGGCGCCGGCGCGCGGCAGATAGCTGGCCAGGACGCCGGGCAAGCTGAGCTGGCTGATCGTCGATAGCGCGGTGAGCGAGGCGACGAGTGCCGTCGCCTGGCCGACGGTCGCCTGATCGGTCCGGTGGGCGGCCACGAACCAGTAGCCGGCGCCGAGCAGCGAGCTGATCGCGCTGTTGATGACCAACGCGATGCCGTTGCGCACGAGGTGGCTGCGCGGCGCGCGCGTCTTGGCCGGTGTGGCGATGGGCGGGGCGGTGACGCTCACGGCCGGCGCGTCCTCCGCGTGACGAGCCGCTCCAGCAGCGCGGCCTGCTGCTCGGCCTGACCCTTTAGCGTGCTCTCGGCCAGGACGCGCGCGCGACCCTGTCGCGCGAGCCGCTCGCGCAGGTCCGCGTCGTGCAGCAGCTCGGTGAGGCGCCGGGCCAGGTCCTGCGGATCGTCGGCCCGTGCCAGCAGCCCGGTCTCGCCGTCGGTGACGACCTCCGGGATGCCGGCGGTCGGATAGGCGACCACCGGCGTGCCGCAGGATTGCGCTTCCAGCACGCTCAGCGGGAGGCCCTCCAGCGAGGAGGCGAGCACGAGCGCGTCGGCGGCGCGCAGCAGGTCGGGCACGTCGTCGCGCGGGCCGAGGAAGATCGCGCGGTCGCCGAGCAGCTCGGCGGCGAGGTCGCGCAGCAGCTTGCCGTGCTCGGGTACGAGGCTCGGCGCTCCGGCGATCGCCAGGCGCGTCCGGCTCAGGTCCTCGGGCAGCGCGGCCACCGCGCGGATCAGCTGGTCGACGCCCTTGCGTGGGTCCAGGCGCGAGAGCGACAAGAGGACGGGCGCGTCGAGATCCCCGCCGGTCAGCTCGTGGCGGACGCCGGGCTTGGCCGGCTCCGGGCGCAGCGCGTCGGCGTCGATCCCGTTGCGGATGACGATCGCGCGCTGCGCCGCCTTGCCGCCCAGCGAGCGGGCGACAGCGCCGCTGACCGCGATCGCCGCGTCGGCGGCGAGCACCGCCATGCCGCGCAGCCGGCCGATGACGTCGTGCTCGTTCTCCTCGTGGAGGTGCAGGACGACGGGCAGGCGCGCGAGCTTGCCGGCGCCGACACCCTCAAGGTGTGACCAGTGCGAGTTGGCGTGGATCGCGTCGGCGCCCACGCGGCGCGCGAGCGCGGCGGTGCGCTGCGAGAGCTGCGCGGTGCGTCCGGCCTCGCGGACCGCGCGCAGGGGCGAGATGGCGCCCGCGTCGGTGCGGACTGAGCGGCCGTCGGGTGACGGCAGGATCTCGTGGCGGCGGCCGTCGGCGCGCCAGGCCGCGGCTGTCGCGCTGTCAGCCGGCGCGGCCAGGATCTGCTCGACGCCGTGCTCCTCCAGCAGCGGCGCGAGGCGCAGCAGGTAGCGCTGCGCGCCCCACAGTCCCTCGCCTTGCTCGACGATCAGGACGCGCGTCATGTGATCAGCTCGTAGATCCGTGCGTCGCGGTTCTGGTACCAGATCCGGAACCGCGGGGAGCGACGGATGGCGGCCTCCAGGTCGTTCAGCGCGCCGGGCGGCGTGAGCTGGAAGACCTTGGCGTACTCGAGCTGCGAGCTCGAGAACACCATGTAGCCCGTCCGCGAGTACTGGTGGATCAGGCTGATGACGTCCGGGATGTCGCGGGCGCCGAGCTCGCGGTAGCGGAAGCGGTTGACGCGCAGCAGGTTGGGGTCGAAGTCGCTCTGCGGGCCGGCGAAGTGCCGGTAGGTTGCCCCGTAGCGCACCGGGAAGTTCGGGCCGGAGAGCAGGAGCACGCTGCCGCTGGTGGCGTGCTCGTAGAAGTACTCGCTGGCTTCGATCTGGCCCTTGGGGATCGTGTTGATCTCCTCGGCGCCGAAGTACGCCGGCACGAAGGCGGCCGCGCATCCGACCGCGAGGATCCCGAGGAGCGCGCCGCGAGCCGCGGGGCGCCGCACCGAGGCAATCGCCCACGCCGCGAGCGCCGCGCACCAAGGCGAGCTGAACAGCATGATCCGCAGCGACGCCTCGCCGCCGTAGTTCTGGCCGAAGATGATGACGAACGGTGCGGTGGCAAGGATGGCGAACGGAAGGGCGCGACGGGCCACACCCTTGCGCGCGAGCGTCAGCGCACCGATTGCGGCCGAGAGCCACAGCGCGAACGTGAGGACCCGGCCGGCCTGGGCGTTGAAGGTCTTGCCCTGCAGCGGCTCGATGTCATACAGCGACGAGTGCCGCGCGTTGTTGAAGGGGTCGAAGCTCGTAAAGAGCCCGAAGTTGCTGTCGACGTAGCCCAGGTTGGGCAAGAGGTAGGCGACCGTGAGCGCGACGGCGGCCAGGATCAGCCAGCGGTACCGCACCGGCCCGAACACGACGAGCGCCGCCAGCTCGATGATCACGACGTACGGCGTGAGCTGGTGCGACATCACGACGACGGCGTCGAGCGCCAGCACGATCGCAATCGCGGCCCCTGCCGGCCACGGCGTGTCATGGGGCGTGAAGTCCGGAAGCTGCGGCCGCCGGACGATCTTGGTCACCAGCTTGATGACCAGCTCGCCACCCCGGCCCAGCCCGGACGAGAGGTGCCGCAGGATGATGTACAGCGCCGCGAGGCTGAGCAGGAAGGCGAGCGCCTGCGGGGAGTAGTAGCCCTGGCCGACCCAGTTGGCCACCAGGAACAGTAGGGCCGCGCCGCCGGCCGCGCGCAGGTCGCGCGTGACGCTGCGGACGATCGCGGCGATCAGCAGCATGTTGGCGATGGCGTAGAACAGCTCGGCCCAAGCCGCGTAGTTGATGGGGTTGGTGCGCCCCGCGAGTGAGCCGAGCATCGCGCTGAGGGCGAACATGCCCGGCCAGCGGTTGTAGATGTCGATCGACGGATCGATGCGGCCGGTGTCGGTGATCAGCCGCGTTACGCCGATGTGCTTGTAGACCCAGGCGTAGTGCGGCTGCTCGGCCAGCAGCGGCAGCGTGCCATAGAGGATGAGCGCGACCACGCCGACGAACGCCGCGATCAGCCAGCCGTTGGGGTGGCGCGGCACCATGGTCACGAGCGCCGCGCCCAGCGCCGCGCATCCCAGCGCGGCGTACCAGCTGACCGGGAGCTCCTTGGTCAGCCCGTAGTCGTCGAGGTGCGAGAGGTCGATGGGCGCCAGCGACAGCGCCCACACGACGACGATCCCCGCGAGGACGAGCAGCGCCGGTGCGATCCAGCGCAGCCGCGGTGACGCCGGCGCACCGTCCACCAGCTCGGCGATGGGGATCTCGGTCGTGTCGTGAAACGACGGGTCGGTCTTGACGCGGATCAGGTCGATGGCGATCAGCGGCAGCGAGATCGCCAGCAGCGCGAGCCCCAGGATGTTGGGCTCAAACCAGCGCGACCACACCAGCGCCAGGCTGATGGCCGTCTCCAGCGCGAGGCTGAGCGCGATGGCGAGGCCGGCAAAGGCTGCCGGATCCCGCACCTTGAGCCGCGTGAGCACGGCGCCGCCGGGGACGAAGATGGCCGCGGCGAACACGCACAGCGGGCGCGCGGGACTGGCGGGGAAGGCGATGACGAAGATGGCCGCCAGCGCGGCGAGGCCGAGCAGCGCGACGTCGAGGACGACGCGACTCCGTCGGCTGGCCGGGACGTTCACCACCGGCGGGCGAGGTTCAGTGAGCAGCAAGGGGACCCAATCGACGACGCCTGCGACGTCAGCGGACGTTCCGCGAACGCTTCGAGGCGTATGGAAGAACCCGGGCGGTGATCGCTACGCGGTCGCCGGGGTGGGCGAGAGCTCGTCGCCGAGCTCCACGAAGTGTGGGCGCCAGGCGTCCAGGTCCTCAGGGGCCTCCGCGGTCCGGAAGCGCTCCTTGAGGATCGTCGTCAGCACGCGGCGGCCGTCGCGCCAGGGGTTGAGCTTGGACTCGCCGTGGATGCGCTCGAGCTCCATGCTCGGGACCTCGGCGACCTTGAGGCCGGCGCGGGCGATGCGCACGTTGATGAGCGTCTCGACCTCGAAGCCGTCGCAGGTGACCTGCATGTGCTCCAGGCAGTGGCGCCAGAAGGCGTTGTAGCCGTAGCAGAGGTCGGTGTACTCGGTGCCGAACAGAAGGTTGACCGTGCCGTTGAGCGCCTTGTTGCCGAGACCGCGCAGCGGAGTGATGTCGACGGAGCCGGCGCCCTCCATGAAGCGCGAGCCCTTGGCGAAGTCGGCCCCGGCTAGCAGCGGTGCGACGAAGTCGGGGATCTCGGCCGGGTCGGTCGAGCCGTCGGCGTCGATCATCACGATGATGTCGCCGCGGGCGGCCGCGAAGCCGCAGGCCAGCGCGTTGCCCTTGCCCTTGCCGCGCTGGAGCACGATGCGGACGTCGGGGCGCAGGGCGCGAGCGACCTCCACCGTGTCGTCGGTCGAGTGCCCGTCGACGACCACGATCTCATTGACGCACGCGGGGATCCGGGCGAACACATGAGGCAAGTTGGCCGCCTCGTTCAACGTCGGGATGACGACGCTCACGGTGGCAGCGGCGGTCGAAGGCAAAGGTCGTCCGTTTCCTTTTGTGGTGCTGGTCAGGTGCGATCTGCGTCGCGCGGCGCTCTGCCGTGCATCTTGGTGACACTGCGGGGACTGCTCTACGGCAGTTCGTCGGAACCTAGGAGCCCTTCCGTGGACTGCCTGTCGATCTCCGATCATGACCACCAAGCGTGTGTCTGAGACATCGCCGAATGGCCAGTCTAATCGGCAATGCGTCCACAAATGTGGGTATTTGTGAGTCTCCAGCATCGCGCTGTGGCGCCACCGATGCGGCGTTCCGCGCGGCAACCGACGGCCTGCGACCCTTAGTCTCCGCCCCATGTTCACGCGGATCGACCACATCGGGATCGCTGTCGAAGACCTCGACGCGGCCATCGCCCTCTACGAGCAGACCGCCGGCATGGCGCTCGTGCACCGGGAGGTCGTTACCGAGCAGGGCGTCGAGGCGGTCCTGCTCGACGTCGGCGAGAACCACGTCGAGCTGCTGGCGTCGCTAGGTCCCGACACGCCGGTCGGCAAGTTCCTGGCCAAGCGCGGGCCGGGCCTGCATCACGTCGCCTATCAGGTGACCGACATCGCGCAGACGCTGGCGCAGCTGAGCGCCGCGGGCATCCAGCTGATCGACCAGACGCCGCGGATCGGCATCCGCCAGTCGCAGGTCGCGTTCGTCAACCCACGGAGCACCGGTGGCGTCCTGACCGAGATCGTCCAGCCCGCGGGCGACCACTAGGCTCTCCTCCCATGGCCCAGCGCATCTCCATCGGTTTCCAGGCCAGCCCGCCGCTCGCCACGCGCGTCGCGGACGACGAGCTGCAGCGCCTTCGGGATGCGCTCGGCGGCGAGGGCTGGCACGACGTCGACGCCGAGGACGGCTCGATCCGCCTCAACCTCGAGCACGTCCTCTGGCTGCGGGTCGAGAAGGACGAGCAGCGCGTCGGCTTTGGCATCGGCTCCTAGCCAGCCCCTGACGCACCCCGTCGAATGGCCGCGCCCGCGGTGATTCGACCGCAGGGCGATCGAATCCTGGACGGATGGCACTTCCCCGACCGGGGTGAGACGCCCTAACCTGCCGCCATCTTTGGTCGCCAGCCACCGCACGGACGCGGTGGCACCCTCGTTGTGCCGATGGACTGGCGACCGTCGTCGAAGAACATGGACGTTCGAGCTCATCCCCAGCGGCCGGCCCCGAGCGTGTCGGTCATCATCTGCGCCTACACCGACCGACGCTGGCCGGTGCTGGTCGATGCCGTCGGGTCTGCGCTGGCTCAGCGGCCGGCGCCGCTGGAAGTCGTCCTGGTCATCGACCACAACGACACGCTGCTGGCCCGCGCGCGCAAGGAGCTCCCCGGTGCGATCGTCGTCGCTAACGCCGAGCGCCAGGGGCTGTCGGGCGCGCGCAACACCGGCGTGGCGCGAGCGACGGGCGAGGTCGTGGCCTTCCTCGACGATGACGCGGTCGCCCGCCCGGGCTGGCTGGCGTCGCTGACCGCCGCCTACGGCGACGCTGGCGTGATCGGCACCGGCGGCGTCGCGGTGCCGCGCTGGGAAACCGGCAAGCCGGCGTGGTTTCCCGACGAGTTCCTGTGGGTCGTCGGCTGCTCCTATCGCGGTTTGCCCGAGCATTCGGCGCCGATCCGCAACCCGATCGGCGCCAACATGGCCTTCCGCCGTGCGGCGTGCACCGGCGCGGGCGGCTTCTCGCACGGCATCGGGCGCATCGGCAAGACCCCGCTGGGCTGCGAGGAGACCGAGCTGTCGATCCGCGTCCGCGCCGGTAACGACGGGGCGACGATCCTGCAGGTGCCGGGTGCGGCCGTCGACCACCTCGTCACGGCCGAGCGGGTGCGTTGGGAGTACTTCCGCTCGCGCTGCTGGGCCGAGGGCTTGTCGAAGGCGCTGGTCACCAACTCCGTGGGCCACGACGCGGCGCTTGCCAGCGAGCGCACGTACGCGACGCGCACGCTGCCGGCCGGGGTCCTGCGCGGCGTCGCCGAGGCGCTGCGCGGCGACCTCGACGGCCTGCGCCGGGCTGCTGCGATCGTCGCGGGCCTGGCGATCACCACCGCCGGCTTTGTGCGCGGCACGATCGCGCGCCGCCGGGGCGAGGCGTAGCCGGAGATGGCGCAGATCACCATCCCGGTGCTGCTCTACCACGGCGTGCGCGACGCGCCCGTCGCCGGGCTGGAGCGCTGGACGCTCTCGCCCGCGGCGTTCGCCGAGCATGTTGATGCGCTTGCCGGCAGCGGTCGCACGCCGATGACGATGTCGCAGCTTGCCGCGTGCCTGCGGGGAGAGGCCGAGCTCCCGGCCGACCCGATGGCTATCACCTTCGACGATGGCTGGGACGACACGCTTCCGGCCGTTGCTGCTTTGGCCGAGCGCGGGGTGCCGTCGACCACCTACATCCAGACCGGCCGCATCGGCGCCGCCGACCACCTCGACGCCGCCGGCGTGCGTGCGCTCGATGGGCTGGGCGACGCGGTCGAGGTCGGCGCGCACACGATCGGCCATCCGCGGCTCGACGAGCTGGCCGGCGCCGCGCTGGACCGTGAGATCGCCGGCAGCAAGGCGGCGCTTGAGGACGTGCTCGGCCATCCGGTCGCCGGCTTCGCCTATCCGCATGGCGCGCACGACCAGCGCAGCCGCACCGCCGTGATCGCCGCCGGCTACACGCACGCGGCCGCCGTCAAGGACGCGCTGTCGCATCCGGGCGACGATCCGTTCGCGATCGCGCGCTGGACCGTGACGGCCGACGTCAGAACCGCTCGCCTGCGGGCGGTCCTCGCGGGCGATGGCGTGCCGACCGTCCGTGTCGGCGAGCGTCCGCGCACGGTCGCCTATCGCACCGTGCGCCGCCTGCGCCGCCGCTTGACGGGGGCCCGCACATGATGCCCCAGCCTGGTGCCGACGCGAGCCCGATCTACGGCAAGGCCGGGGCGATCGCGCCGGTCGCCGTCTGCGTCTTCGATGTCGACCGGCCGGCCGATCTCGACCTCGGCACGACCGCCGACGGTCAGGCCTACCGGTCGGCGCTCATCGTCCTGCGCCGGGCCAACGCGCCGGTCGGGGCGATGGTCATCGCCGTCGACGGGCCGTCGCTCGGGGCCTTCGACGTGCTGGCGACGGCCGAGGAGGCGCTGAAGGGCGTCGAGCTGCAGCCTGGCCCGCTGTCGGATACCGGACCGCTGGTCACGGTCGTCGTGACCACCTGCGACCAGCCCGAGCAGCTGATGCGCTGCCTCGACGCGCTGGAGTCCTCGCACTACCGCCCGTTCGAGATCGTGGTGGTGGAGAACCGTCCGGGCCCGCAGTCGGGAACCCGGGAAGCGGTCCGCGGCTACGCGCGCGTCCGCTATGTCGAGGAGCCGGTGCCCGGCCTGTCGCGCGCGCGCAACGCCGGGCTGGCCGTCGCCCGCGGCGAGGTCGTGGCCTTCACCGACGACGACGTCGTGGTCGACCCCGACTGGCTTCCGGCATTGGTCGCGGCCTTCGACGCGGCTCCCGACGTCGCCGCGGTCACCGGCCTGATCCTGCCGCTCACGCTCGACTCCGAGGCACAGTTGCTGTTGGAGCAGTTCGCCGCCTGCGGCAAGGGCTTGGCCCCGGGCACCCCTCGCCGCGCCGCGGGCCGCGCCCGCGACCCGTTGTTCCCCTACACCGCGGGCGCGCTCGGCTCCGGCGCCAACACCGCGGTGCGCACCGCGGTGCTCCGCGCGATGGGCGGCTTCGACGCCACGCTCGGCGCCGGCACGCCCGCGATGGGCGGGGAGGACCTCGACCTACTGATTCGCCTGATCCTCGACGGCCACGCCGTCCGCTACGAGCCGCGCGCGCTGCTGTGGCACGACCATCCGGCGACGATGGCGCGGCTGACCACGCAGGTGCGCTCCTACGGCGTCGGCCTCGCCGCGATGGCGGCCAAGCACCTCACCCGCGGCGATGAGCGCGCCTACCTGCTGCGCCAGGCGCCGTCGGTCTTTCGCTACCTCCTCAGCCCCGCCTCGCGCAAGAACGAGCAGAAGGGTCCTGAGTTCCCGCGCGAGCTGGTCGTCCGCGAGCGGCTGGGGATGGTGCAAGGCCCGCTCGCGCTGGCTCGCAGCCGCCGCGAGGCCCGGCGCGCCGATGCCGCGAGCGCCGCGTTCCGGCCGACGTGGATCGGCCAGGTCGACCGTGCCGACGGCCTCGGCGATCTCGTCGCT
>JBEVLC010000308.1:0-4507 GCA_040509415.1 Baekduia sp.
GACCTGCTCGGCCGTGACGTCCAGCGCCTCGGGCGCGAGGACGATCCGGTGCGCGAGAACGACGCGGGCGAGCGCCTGGACGTCGTCGGGCAGCGCGTGGTCGCGGCCCTGCAGGAGCGCGCGCGCCTTGGCCGCGCGCAGCAGCATCAGGCCGGCGCGCGGGCTCGCGCCCAATTCGGTGCGCGCGTCCTCGCGGGTGCGATGCAGCAGCGCGACGACGTAGGCGCGCAGGCGATCCGAGGCGACCACGCGCGTCGCGATGTCGATCGCCTCCAGCACGTCGGCGGCGGTGGCGACGGGCTCCATCTTGTCGACGCGATCGCCGGCCTCGTGGGCGCGGAGCATGTCGACCTCGGCGGCCGGCGTCGGGTAGCCGAGCGACAGGCGCGCCATGAAGCGGTCGACCTGCGCCTCGGGCAGCGGGTAGGTCCCCTCGAACTCGACGGGGTTCTGGGTGGCCAGGACGACGAACGGCCGCGCCAACTCGTGGGAGTGGACGTCGACGGTGACGCGCCGCTCCTGCATGCACTCCAGCAGGCCCGACTGCGTCTTGGGCGAAGCGCGGTTGACCTCGTCGACGAGCACGACGTTGGCGAAGATCGGCCCGGGCCGGAACTCGAAGCGGTCCTCGCGCTGGTTGAAGACGTTGGTGCCGACGACGTCGGCGGGCAGCAGGTCGGCGGTGCACTGCACGCGCTGGAAGCCGAGGTCGGTCACGCGCGCGAAGGCGCGCGCCAGGGTGGTCTTGCCGACGCCGGGCAGATCCTCGATCAGGACATGGCCCTCGGCGAGGATGCAGACCAGCAGGTCCTCCAGCACCTCCTGGCGGACCTCGACGACGTCGTGGACCGCCTCGGCGATCCGCCGTGCGAGCAGCCCCGCGCGGGCGACCTCGGACCCGTCGAGGTGGCCCTCGGTGCTCATCTCATGCCCCGGCCTTGGCCTGGGCCGCTCGAAGACGATCGATCGTGGCGAGGATCGCGCGCGCGATCTCGGCCTTGGTCCCACGCGGCACCGGCTCGTCGCCGGCGGCAGTGACGAGCGTGACCTCGTTGTCGACCGCGTCGAAGCCGATGCCGGGTTGGGAGACGTCGTTGACCACCACCGCATCCAACCCCTTGCGGACCAGCTTGTCACGGCCGTACTCCACTGCGCCCGCGCCATGTTCGGCGGCGAAGCCGACGAGCGTCTGCTCGGGGCGGCGGCTGGCGGCCAGTCCGGAGAGCACATCCTCGGTACGTTCGAGCACCAGCTCGAGCTCATCGCGGCCCGTCTTCTTGACCTTGCCGTCGATCGCGCTCGCCGGGCGGAAGTCCGCGACGGCCGCCGCCATCACCAGGACGTCGGCGGCGGGGAATTCAGCGATCGCGGCATCGCGCAGCTGCGCGGCGGTCTCGACCTCGACGTAGCGCACGCGCGGATGATGAGCGAGCGTGACGTTCGCCGCGATCACCGTCACCTCTGCGCCGAGCGCCGCGGCCTCTTCGGCCACCGCGAAGCCCATGCGTCCGGAGGAGCGGTTGCCGACGTAGCGCACCGCGTCGATCGGCTCGCGCGTGCCGCCGGCGGTGACCAGGACCTTCAGGCCGTCCCACGGGCGCGCGCCCGCGGGGACCACGGCCTCGAACGCCGCAACGAGGTCGGCGACCTCGGCCAACCGCCCCGTCCCCCACTCGTTCTTGGTCGCCAGCGCGCCCGTTGCGGGCTCGATGACGATCACGCCACGTTCGCGCAGCAGTGCGAGGTTGGCCTGCGTGGCCGGGTGCTCCCACATGTGGTTGTTCATCGCGGGCGCGACGAGCAGCGGGCAGGACGCGGCGAGCGCCGCGCTGGTCAGCAGGTTGTCGGCCTGGCCGTGGGCGAGCTTGGCGATCGTGTTGGCCGACGCGGGCGCGATCAGGTACGCGTCGGCGTTGCGGACCAGCTCGAGATGGCTGGCCGGATCGTGCTCCGGTGGCTCCTGATCGGGGAACGCGCCGCGGGCGGGATCGCGCTCGAACTCATCGGTCAGGACCGGGGCGCCCGTCAGCGCCGCGAACGAGGCGGCGCCGACGAAGCGCTGGGCCGTCGGCGTCTGGATCGCGCGGACGGCATGCCCGGCCTTGGTGGCTAGGCGCACGACCTCCAGCGCCTTGTAGGCGGCGATGCCCCCGCTGACCCCGAGGAGCAGGCGCGCCACAATCGACTCCTAGCGGTACTGGTACTTGATCTTGCCCGCTGCGACTTCTTCGAGCGCGATCGTGAGGTAGTTCTTGCTGACGGTCTCGACCATCGGAGGCGGGAACTCGTCGAACGTCCCCTCACCCAAGTTGTGGTAGTACGAGTTGATCTGTCGCGCGCGCTTGGCGGCGACGAGGACCGACGCGTAATTGGAGTCGACGTGGTCGAGCAGCTTGTCGATGCGGGGGCTGATCACGGGTCCAGTGTACCCCGCACGATCGCCTCCAGCTCATCGACGGCCGCATCGAGCCGATCGTTGACCACGACGTGCTTGAACTCACCCGCGGCGGAAAGCTCGTCGGCGGCCACGTTGAGACGGCGCTCGACCTGCTCTGCAGTGTCGGTGCCGCGCCCGACCAGACGATCGCGCAGCGCGTCGTCGCTCGGTGGGCGGATGAAGATCTGCGTGGCGTCGGGCAGCGTCTCGCGCACCTGGCGCGCGCCCTGCACCTCGATCTCCAGCAGCACGGGACGACCGCCCGAGGTGTGGCGGTCGAGCTCCTCGCGCAGCGTGCCGTAGCGGCGCCCGGAGTACTCGGCCCACTCGACGAAGTCGCCCGCCTCGACGTGGCGGGCGAACTCCTCATCGGAGATGAAGTGGTAGTGCTCGCCCTGGGTCTCCCCCGGCCGCGCCTGACGCGTGGTGGCCGAGACGCTCAGCGCGAGCTCGGGCACACGCTCGCGCAGCAGACGGATGAGCGTGCCCTTGCCGACCCCGGATGGGCCGGTGATCACGAATACCCCCGCCACGGTTGTCTCGCGCGAGCGCGCGCTACTTGCGGAGCATGCCGACGAGCTCGGCACGCTGACGATCCGACAGGCCGCCGATCGTCTTCGATGGCGAGATCCGGCAGGTCTGCAAGATCTTGTTGGCCTTCACCCGCCCGTACTTCGGGACCGCGAGGAGCATGTCGAAGACCTTGGCGGTCTCGAGGAACTCGGGCGGATCGAGCAGCAGTTTGTGGATCGACACTCGACCGGCCTTCAGATCGCGCTTGAGCTGCGCGCGACGGGTGCGGATGACGTTGGCCTTTTGAAGGGCGTCCATCCGCTGGTTGAGGCTGCGTTCGGGTGCCGCCGTGTGCTTAATGGGCGTGTTGGCGGCCGTCGACATCGGGGCGCCGATACTACACACCAACGGGCCTCCAGCAAGGCGCGATCGAGCAATTCGGCTGGACCTCGACCTGAGGTAGACCCTTCTTCACCCTGGTTGACGGTGCCGACGGGTTTTGCAGGCACTTTCTTACCCCACCTCGACGCGCGGTCACCCGGCCGACCGTCCCGCGGCCCGGTGTTTGCGGCATTCCACCCGAACAGGTGTGCAATGGCGGCGAAGATCAGGCCCGAGCGTCGGAGGTCCGTGCTCCGACAAGCCACTTAACGATCGTGCGCGGCGCGGTTCGAACCCGCTTCGCGAAGGTGGCGCGCGAGACCTCGCTGGACGCGCCGTGGCCACAGCGGACCGCCGTAGACGAAGGCCGTGTAGGCCTGCACGAGGGTCGCTCCGGCGGCCAGCCGCTCGGCCACGTCACGGGCGCTCTCGACCCCGCCGACCGACACGATCACCAGCTCATCGCCGAGCCGCTCACGCAGCCGCCGCAGCACCGCGAGCGAGCGGTCGGCTAGCGGCGCACCGGAGAGCCCGCCGGTGCCCGCGCCGACCACCGCGTCGGCAGCGCTGCGCAAGCCGTCGCGCGAGATGGTGGTGTTGGTCGCGACGATGCCGTCCAGGCCAGTGCGCAACGCCAGGTCGGCGACCGCGTCGACATCCTCATCGGCGAGGTCGGGCGCGATCTTGACCAACAGCGGGACGGATCGGCCGGCCGCCGTCAGGCCCTCGCGTGTCGCCGCGATCAGCGGCTCCAACTGCGCCACGGCCTGCAGGTCGCGCAGCCCTGGCGTGTTGGGCGAGCTGACGTTGATGACGAGGTAGTCGGCGTGCGGCGCCAGCGTCTGCGCGCTGGTGCGGTAGTCGGCCGCAGCGTCCTGCGCGAGTTTCGTCTTGCCGATGTTCACGCCGACCACGACGCCGGGATCACGGGCGCGGGCCAGACGTGCAGCAGCCGCCTGCGCGCCGGCGTTGTTGAAGCCCATCCGATTGACCAGCGCGCGGTCAGCCGGCAGGCGGAACATCCGCGGGCGTGGGTTGCCGGGCTGAGGCAGCGCGGTGATCGTCCCGATCTCCACGAAGCCGAAGCCGAGCGCCGTGAGCGCATCGACGTGCGCCGCCTCCTTGTCGAAGCCGGCCGCCAGCCCCAGCGGGCTGGGCAGGTCGAGGCCGAGGGCG
>JBEVLC010000309.1:0-4581 GCA_040509415.1 Baekduia sp.
ATCCTGATCGCGTCGGGCGCCAGCGGCGTGAACGTGGAGCCGGAGTCCGACGACGAGCTGCGCTTGGGCGAGGCGCTCGACTACGCGCTGCGGCGGCTCGCTCTGCAGATTGTGCGCGACGGCGAGGGCGCCGAGCGGGTCGGCCGCGTCCACGTCCACGGCGGCCACGAGGAGACCGTCGAGCGCGTCGCACGCACGATCGCTAACTCGCCGCTCGTGAAGGCCGCGCTGAACGGCGGCGACCCCAACTGGGGCCGGATCGCGCAGGCCATCGGCCTCGCGCTGCCCGACACCGCGCCGTTGCCCTATGACATCGCGATCGAGGGCGTGCAGGTCTGCGTCGCGGGCAACGCGGTCGCCCACGACGAGGACGACCTCAAGGCGCGCGTGGCGCGCGACGAGGTCGAGTACGCCATCGGCCTGCCGGGCGACGGCTTCGAGACCGAGGTCTTCTTCTCCGATCTCGGCCACGAGTACATCAACATCAATGCCGAATACACCACCTAGGCCGGGACCGCTCATGCGCGACGTCAGCACGCTCCTCGAAGCCCTCCCGTACATCCGTGAGTTCCACGGCCGCACCGTCGTCATCAAGTACGGGGGCGCGGCGATGGAGGATCCGGCGCTGCGCGAGGACTTCGCACGCGACGTCGTCCTGCTCAAGTACGTGGGGATGAACCCGGTGGTCGTCCACGGCGGCGGCCCGGACATCACCGCCTACATGGAGCGGTTGAACATCCCGGTGGAGTTCGTCGGTGGGCTACGCGTCTCCAGCGCCGAGACGGTCGAGGTCGCCAAGATGGTGTTGATCGGCAAGGTCAACAAGGACATCGTGTCGCGCCTGAACCGCCACGGCCAGTCGGCGATCGGGCTCTCGGGCGACGATGGCCGCCTGTTCCTGTGCGAGCGCGCGGCGGCGCCCGGGGGAGAGGACGTCGGCTTCGTGGGCCGCATCACGCGCGTCAACGTCGACGTGCTCAAGCACATCGCCGACGACTACATCCCGGTCATCGCCTCAGTGGGCTCCGACCGCGACGACAACTCCTACAACGTCAACGCCGACGAGGCGGCGGGCGCGGTGGCACGGGCGCTGCGCGCCTACAAGGTGCTGTTCCTGACCGACGTCTCGGGCTGGCTGCGCGATCCGTCCAACCCGCTGTCGCGCATCTCGCAGGCCAGCGCCGAAGAGGTCGAGGAGGCGCTCGAGCACGTCGCCGGCGGCATGCGGCCCAAGCTGGCGGCCTGCGTCGACGCGATCCACGGCGGCGTCACCGCGGCGCACATCGTCGACGGGCGAGTGCCGCACTCGATCATGTTGGAGTTGTTCACCGACGAGGGCATCGGGACGAAGATCCGGGCCGCGTCGTGATCGACGACTCCGGTCTGGTTCCCGCCTACGCACGTCAGCCGGTCGAGTTCACCCAGGGGGAGGGCGCGCGACTCTGGGATGTTGATGGCATCGAGTACCTCGACCTGCAGACCGGCCTCGCCGTCAACTCCGTCGGCCACGCCCACCCGGCGGTCGTCAAGGCCATCACCGAGCAGGCCGCTGCGCTGATCCACGTCGGCAACCTCTTTCACAGCGCGCCGGGCGCCGAGCTGGCGCGGCGGCTCGCGGAATCCTCGCTCGGCGGCCGGGTGCACTTCGCCAACTCCGGGACCGAGGCCAACGAGGCCGCGATCAAGATGGCGCGCAAGGCCAAGCGCGGCGGCGACGTCGTCTCGGTCCACCGTGGCTTCCACGGCCGCACCTACGGCTCACTGAGCGCCACGCCCCAGGAGGCCAAGCAGGCGCCGTTCGCCCCGCTGGTCCCCGGCTTCTTCGCGGTCGCGCCGACCGTCGAGGCGCTCACCGCCGCGATCGGCGACCAGACCGCCGCCGTGATCCTCGAGCCGATCCAGGGCGAGAGCGGCGTCTACGTCCTGTCCGACGAGCTGCTGCGCGCCGCGCGTGAGGCCTGCGACCGCCACGGCGCCGCGCTGATCTTCGACGAGGTCCAGGTCGGCCTTGGGCGGACCGGGACGCTGTGGGCCTACGAGCACGCCGGCGTGCGTCCTGATCTCATGACGGTGGCCAAGGCGCTGGGCGGCGGCCTGCCGATCGGTGCGCTGATCACCAACGAGCGCTTCGCCGAGGGCTTCGAGCCCGGCGACCATGGCTCGACCTTCGCCGGCGGTCCCGTGCAGTGCGCCGCTGGTCTTGCGGTCCTGGACATCGTCAGCGACCCGGGGCTGCTCGCGCGCGTGCGTGAGACCGGCGAGCGCATCCGCCATGTGGTGGCCGAGCTACCTGGCGTCGTCGAGGTCCGCGGGCGCGGCTTCATGCTCGCCGCCGAGCTGGACCCCGCGCGCGCCGAGCCCGCTACCGAGCTGGTCGGCCGCGCGCTGCGCGACGAGCGCCTGGTGCTCAACGCGACCGGGCCGACGACGCTCCGACTCCTTCCTCCTTTGACCATCACCGACGCCGAGCTGGACGAGGCCCTCGCCCGGCTCGCGCGTCTCCTCGACCCCCAAGAGAGCCGATGACCGACGATCAGCTGCTGCAGCCCCACGAGCCCGCCGCCTCCTACCTGGCCCGTCCCGACCAGGTCGGCCGAGTCTGCCTTCTGTACTCCGGCGGCCTGGACACGAGCGTCATGCTCAAGTGGATCCAGGACCAGTACAACGCCGAGGTGGTGGCCTTGACCATCAACTTGGGTCAGCCGGGCGAGGACTACAACATCGTTCGTGAGAAGGCGCTGCGCCTGGGCGCGATCGACGCCCGCGTCATCGATGCGCGCGAGGAGTTCGCCAACGACTTCATCGTCCCGGCGATCAAGGCCAATGCCATCTACGGGCTGAACTACCCGTTGTTCACCGCCTTGGGCCGGCCGCTGATCGCCAAGATCGCCGTTGACATCGCGCGTGAGACAGGCTGCGACACGATCGCCCACGGCTGCACGGGCAAGGGCAACGACCAGGTGCGCATCGACGCCACGGTCGCGACGCTGGCGCCCGAGCTGAAGATCATCGCGCCGGTCCGCGACTGGAAGATGGGCCGCGAGGAGGAGATCGCCTACGCGCGCGAGCACAACATCCCCGTCAAGGGCGGCACCGAGACCCCGCCGTACTCGATCGACGACAACATCTGGGGCCGCTCGTCGGAGGGCAAGTGGATCGAGGACCTCAGCCACGCTCCCGACGACGACGTCTTCCAGCTCGTCACGCGCCCTGAGGAGGCGCCCGACGAGTCGGAGATCGTCACGATCAGCTTCGAGGAGGGACGCCCGGTCGCGGTCAACGGCGAGGCCCTGGGCATCGTCGAGCTGCTCGACAAGATCGGCGCGCTGGGCATGAAGCACGGCGTGGGCATCGTCGACCACATCGAGGACCGGATCGTCGGCCTGAAGGTCCGCGACATCTACGAGGTCCCGGCCGCGGCGATCCTGCTCCCCGCCCATGCCGAGCTCGAGCGCCTGGTGGGCACGATCCACCAGAACCGCTTCAAGCCGACGCTGGACCAGCAGTGGGCCTATCTCGTCTACGCCGGCCTGTGGTGGGAGCCGCTGCGGACCGACATCGACGCCTACATCAACGAGGTCAACCGCCAGGTGACCGGCACGATCGGCCTCAAGCTCTACAAGGGCATGGCGCGGGTCGTCACGCGCGAGTCGCGCAACGCGGTCTACGACGCGTCGCTGGCCTCGTTCAACGAGTCCGGCGGGCTTTTCTCCCAGCAGGCGTCGCCGGGCTTCATCGAGCTGTGGTCGCTGCAGTCGCGGCTGGCTTGGCGTCTGCGCAACGAGGAGCGCGGGTAGGCCCGTCCTTAATGCGCTACAAGATCCTTGGCTACGTCGTCTGGCACGGCGGCAAGTGGTACATGAAGAGTCGGCTTGGCGTGCTGGGCTCGCGCAAGGTGCTGGCGGCGGGTGCCGTTGGCGCCGGCGTGGCGGTGCTCGTCGTGCGTGGGAGCCGCGCAACGCAGCACCGATAGTCGTTCGGGGGCGAATTCGTCCGAGCGGGGGCCTAGTCTCCCGCCCGGATGTCTCAGCCTCCTCCCGAGAGCGGCAACGTCGTCGATCCTGAGGTCCTGGCCTCGCGGCGGGCCCGCCGTGCCGAGGTCAGTGAGGACGCGTCGCTGGAGCTCCGGCTCTTCGAGGCCGACCGTCGCCTGGGCGAGGTCGCGGCCGAGCGCGATGCGTTGCGGGCGCAGATCGAAGGCTTCGAGCGCGACCTGCGCGGCACGCGTCAGCGCGAGTGGTCCGAGCAGCAGCAGCGGCTTGAGGCCCAAGGCGAGGCGGCAGCGGCGCGTGAGTTGGCGGGCGCCCAGCTGGCCGAGCTGCGTGAGCGACTTGCTGAGGCCGAGGCGGAGCTGGCGACGGTCGCGGCGGAACGCGAGCGGGCACGCACGGCGCTGGAAGACGAGCGGCTGCGCGCGACGGCCGAGCGCGAGCGGCGCGAGGCGCTGGAGCGCGAGGGGATCCTGCTGCGCGCCGAGCTGGTCCGGCGCGAGGAGCTGACCGAGGCGGCGGCGCAGGCCGTGGCGGAGGCACGGCGCGAGCTGGCGGCGGGGCGTGCGTCGTCGGTCGACAGCGCGGCGCT
>JBEVLC010000310.1:0-9223 GCA_040509415.1 Baekduia sp.
GACCCCAAATATTGGGGTCATCACGACCCGGACCGCCGTCTGTGGCGGTCACGCTCCGCATCGCCTGCCAATCCGAACGCGGACGATCGACGCCGCTGCGAGTCGCCTGCTCCGCTCGCTCTCCTCGGTGCCGACAGACGACGCATCGCACCCCGACCAACGCCCGCGCTGGCCGTCATTCACGCCCACAGCTCCTGTCGTTTGCACCTCGCCACACGCCGCGCACTGAACGCCACCGGCGCTCGCGGCCCGCGCCCCTACAAATCCCGCCGCGCGAACGCCCAGGCCGCGCCCGCCAGCACCAACGCCAGGTAGATGATCGCCCACGGGATCAGCAAGGGCCCCGCGTCATGCGAGCCACCGAGCGGCCCGAGCTGGACGATCGCGCCCGTCACGCCCGGCACGTCTCGGACGAGCAGGCGCAGCGCATCGCGATACAGCGCCTCGTATGGCAGGACCCACGACGCGGTCGAGGCGATGTGCTGCAACGTGGGGGATGGGATCGCGTCGCCGATCGCGCCGAGCAGGCCGGCGAGCAGACCCGCGCCGTAGGCCATCAACATGAGGATGCCGTTGGCGGTGGCGCCGAGGAAGATCGAGCCCAGCAGCGACAGCGCCGCCACCAGCACGGCGGCGGCGGCCAGCCGCAAGCCAGAGCCGAGCGGATGCTCCGGCCACCAGTCGCCGATGACACCGGTGATGAGGATCGCGCCGAAGTACACGATCAATACGTAGGCGGCGCTGACGGTCGCCGCGGCGAGGAAGCGGCCCAGCAGGTACTGCCCGCGGCCCAGCGGCCGCACGACCAGCGGCTGCAGCAGCCCGCGCTCGGCATCGCCGCGCACCGCGCCGGCGGTCAGGAACGTCGCGAGCACGATGCCGAGGAAGAGCCCGCCGAACATCGCCAGCCCGACGATTGTTGAGCCCGCCATCGCGACGGGATCCAACCCGGTCTCTGAGTTCCCGAAGCTGTCCACATCATTGAACAACGCGTCACAGCCCCAGGCGTAGAGGCCGCCGAAGACGACGGTCAGCACGAGCACCACGAGCAGGACGCGGCGCCGCAGCGCCTCCTGCAACGCGTGCTGGGCGACGATCAGGATGCCGTTGTTCACCGTGCGTCCGCCACCGTATCGAGGTAGACGTCCTCCAGCGAGGAGCGCCGGACCTGCACGCCGTAGACCTGCTCGCCGGCGGCGACCAGCTCGGCGACGATCCGCGGAACGTCCTCGCGCCCACCCTCGAAGCGTCGCACGCCACCCGCCAGCTCGACCTCGACGCCGCTGCCGCCCTCCAGCTCGGCGGGCGTGCCGGCTGCGACCACGAGCCCGCGGTCGATGATCACCACGCGGTCGCAGACCTGCTCGACCTCGCTGAGCAAGTGCGTGTTCAACAGCACCGCGACGCCGCGCTGGCGCAGTTCCTCCAGTAGGTCGCGGACCGTGCGCCGCCCGCCGGGATCGAGCGCGCTCGTCGGCTCGTCGAGGAGCAGCAGTCGCGGACTGCCGACCATCGCCTGGGCGAGGCCGAGCCGCTGCTGCATGCCCTTCGACATCGCCTCGACCCGCGTGCCCGCGTCGTCCTCCAGCCGCACCAGCTCCAGCAGCTCGCCACGCTCGCGCGCGCCACCCCCAGAGCCCGTCAGCCGCTGGTGCAGGAGGAGCACTTCGTCGGCCGTGCACCAGCCCGGGAAGCGAAAGAGCTCGGCGAGATACCCAAATGGCCGCGCGATCGCGACGTCGCCGTCCGTCGGTCGCACGAGCCCGCAGGCGATCTTGGTCAGCGTCGATTTGCCGGCGCCGTTGGGCCCGAGCAGTCCGACCAGCTCGCCCTCGCCGATCTCCAGATCGACGCCGCGCAGCGCCTCGTGGCGGCCGTAGCGCTTGCGCAGGCCGGCGATGGAGAGGGCGGAACTCAAGCGGTCAGGACCAGCGGCGCGCCGTCGGTGATCACGATCGTGTGCTCGGCGTGCGCCGAGAGCGACCCGTCGGCGGTGCGGACGACCCACTCGCCGTCCTCGACGATCTCGCCGCCGCCCGCCGCGATGATCGGCTCGATCGTGATGACCAGACCCTCGGTCAGCACGGGCGATGGTCCCGGCAGACCCACGCTGAAGACCGTCGGCTCCTCGTGGATCCGGCGCCCGATGCCGTGGCCGGTCAGCGCGGCGCAGACCGAGAAGCCGCGCTGCTCGATCTCGCCCTGGACGGCCACGCCGATGTCGTTGACGGTCGCGCCGGCGGTCGCGACGGCCATCCCGCGCTTGAGCCCGGTCTCGGCCGCGCCGATCAGCTTGACCGCCGAGGGCTTGGCCTTGCCGACAGCGACCGTGCGACACGCGTCGGCGTAGAAGCCGTTGAGCTCGGCGGTGACGTCGAGCTTGACCAGCTCGCCCTCACGCAGCCGCCGTGGCCCCGGGATGCCGTGGACGGCCTCGTCGCCGACCGAGATGCAGATCGCGCCCGGGAAGTTGTAGTCCAACTGCGGCCCGGAGCGGGCGCCGTGCGCGGCGAAGACGCGGGCGGCGGCAGCGTCGAGCTCACCGGTCGTGATGCCGGGGCGGACGAGCTTGCGCAGCTCGCGCAGCGTCTGGGCGACGACCTTGCCGGCCGCTCTCAGGCCAGCGAGCTCCTCGGGGGTATCGACGGACATGGCGCTCCAGGCTAGAGAACGGCGGACCGTCTGGTAGAACCACCCGATCGCCACTGCCCGCTCCGAGCCCTCGCGTCGCGGCACCTCCAAGGCGACGCTCGTGGCCCGCGGCGCCGTCGTCGTGGCCTGCGTCGTCGCGGTCGTGGTCTTCGCTCACCGGCGCGCCGAGGCCGCGACGTGCGACAGCTCCAGGGCGGCGCTCTACTCCGCCGCCGTGCGGAACACCGCGCCCGCCGACACTGTCGGCGACGTCGTTCGCACCTGCCGGGACCCCGAGCAGATCGCGGTCGCCGCTGCAGGAGTGACCGCGTCCGGCCACCCGGACGTCGCCGCGGCGATGGCGCGCAAGGCGATCGCCGCCGGGCCGCGCGAGTTCGTGGCCTGGGCGGCGCTGTCGCAGGCGCTGGCCCGCGACGATCCGGCCGGTGCGGCGCGCGCCGCCCGCCGGGCCAAGGCGCTCAACCCGCGCTGGCGGCCTCCGACGAGGACGCCGACGGGGCTGCGGGGCGCACCCGGCTCCGCGGGTCCTTGAGGCGCAGGAACGGGCGCTCGACCAGGTAGTGGCTCGCGGCGCCCATGAGGATCGAGCCGCCCACCACGACCACCATGAGATCGAGGTAGGGCAGGCCCGGCGCCGAGTCCAGGAAGCCGCGCGCGATCAGCCAGTCCAGGAACGGGTCGTGGTAGAGGAAGATCCCGTAGGAGATCGCGCCCAGCCACAAGGCCAGCGGATGGCCGAGCAGGCCGCGGATCGCCGCCGAGACACCGCGCGCGACCCCGGCCGACCGCTCGGCGCTCACGACCGCCGGCAGCGCGACGAGCACCGCGACCACGAGATACAGCACATGCCCCACGACGTTCTCCAGCGGCGTCGGCGACGAGCCGAGCCCGCGTGGGAGCCCGCTCGCGTAGGCGGCCAGCAGATAGGCGAGCAGCGCCGCGCCCCAGCACGCGGCGGGGGACGCGATCAACGGGCGCAGCAGTCGCGGCGCGGGCCGGTCCTCCAGCCAGAGGCTGAGCAGCGCCAGGCCCATGCCGCCCGCGAACCACGCGAGGTGCGCCGGGTAGCTGATCACCCACAGCGACGTGTTCTCGATCAGCACCGCCGCCGTCCGGAACGCGATGCCGAAGACCGCCAGCGCGGCGACGGCCCACAGCTCGGCGCGGAGCTGCGCCGCGCGCGGGCGGCCGGCCAGCAGCCGCCGAGCGACGACGACCCACAGCGGCAGCGAGATGTAGAACAAGATCTCGATCGCCAGCGTCCACGCCGGGTTGATCCCCGAGAACAGCGAGTAGATGTTGTAGGGCTGCAGGAAGAAGGCGTAGCGCCACCAGCCCAGCGTGAAGGTGATCCAGCCCACGCCGGCCGTAACCGCCAGCGCCACCCAGTAGCCCGGGAGAATCCGCAGCGCGCGGCGGCGCAGGTAATGCACGATGGTGGAGTCCGGCCGGCCGTCGACGCGGGCGGCCACGAACGGCCGGTAGAGCAGGAAGCCCGACAACACGAAGAAGATCGCAACGCCGACGTTCAGGCGCGCGGTCAGCGCGCCGACGATCTCGTGCTGGCTGAACCCCGACCGGTCGCTGACGTGGAGCACGACGACCGACAGCGCGGCGATCGCGCGGACGCCGTCGAGCATCGGGAAGCGGGGGTGGCCTGGTGGAGGCGTGACAGACGTGGCGACGTGGGGGTCGGCAGGGCCGGTCTCCGCCGCGGGGGCGGGCGGGGTGTCGACGGTGGTCGGGGCCGTCTGCGGCGGTGGCGCGCGCACGCCCGCGCGGGCGACGATCAGTCCGGCCAGGATCGCCGCGACGCCGGTCACCGCCGGCACCTGCCAGTCCCAGTCGACCGAGGCGTGTAACAGCCACGCGACGAGGACCGCCGCCGGGCCCGCGGCGAGCGCCGCGTCCTCGCCGTGCAGGCGCCGCGCCGCCAACCCGACGCCGCCGATGATCAACGCCAGCAGCGCGAGGCCGACGAGGCCGAGCTCGGACGCCGTCTCCAGCTCGATCGAGTGGGCGTTGCGCACGCGCTCGTCGATGTCGCGCTCGCGCAGCCACGTCTCGCCGAAGCTGCCCGCGCCCTCGCCGGCCAGCGGGTGGTCGGCCCACGAGCGGATCGCGACCCGCCAGTAGGCCGAGCGGTTGCTGCCGGCTGCGGCAAGGCGCGAGGTCGAAGCCCCGAAGGTCTCCGAGCCGCCGTCGCTGCGATCGGCCAGCGCGACGGCGAACGGGAGCACGGCGACCACGGCGAGCGCCACCGCGGCGGCGCGGCGCCAGCCACGTGGCAGCGCCAGCCGCGGCACGCAGCGCCCCTCCGCGACGAGGTGCGCGCCGGCGATCGCCAGCGTCGCGGCGACCAGCACGATGAGGCTCGCCGCGCCCTGGCGCACGCGGAGGTCCAGCGAGCCGGCCCGCGCCCCCACGCCCTCAAACCGCGCGGTCGCCGCGCTCCCCCCGCCGGTGCCCAACGCGGCGAGGACGGCGGCGCGCGCCTGGGCACGCGAGGCCATCAGCACGACGAGGACGAGGACGCCTGCGATCGTGGCCGCGATCGCCGCCCGCGAGAAGCTCAGGTACAGCCCGGCGCCGAGCAGCGGCAGCGCGGCGGCGCCCGCGGCGCGCATCCAGTCCGGCCGCGTCTCGTCGCCCGCCAGCCGCGTGGCAAGCACGAGGCCGAGGCCGGCGAGCGCGCCCATCGCGTTCCAGTAGGTCAGCGGCTGGTCGAGCCGGCCGCCGGCGCGTGGGGAGACCGCCAGCTCAAGCAGTCCCGGGACGAGCCGCCCGGCCACGCCGTAGCCGATGACCGCGACGGCGCCCAGCGCCAGCGCCGGCTCGGCAAGGCGCGCCACGGCGCGCCGGCGCAGCAGCAGGCTCGCCGCGGCGACCGTGGCCAGGTAGAGGGCGGCGAGCTCGAAGGCGCCGTCGGCGCGCCCGTGGTTTGGTGCCCACGTCCGCGCCAGCAGCGTCCAGGCGGCCAAGCCGGCGAGGCCCGCCAGGACCCAGCGGCCCGCCGCCGTCGCCGGCCACAGCGGGGCCGGCGCGACGGCCGCCGCGAGGGCCAGGATCACGAACGCGGCCACGGTGGCCGACAGGCGCGAGACGTCCGTCGCGCCGCCGCTGGAGAAGCCCACGATCGCAGGCCCGGCGAGCAGCGCCGCGGTGGGGAGGAGGGCTACACCACGCGGCATTCGGGAGTACCCTAGACGGGCCCCGGACGCCGGCACGTCGCGGCAGGTCGGTCGGCCACCTCGACGTATGCGCCGCCGCTCCATCACGCTCGGACTCGTCCTGTTGGCCTATGCCTTGGCGCTGGTCCAGCGTCCCGGCGAGGTGGTCGCCGACACCAAGGTCGACCTCTACGTGGCGCCGGCGCGGTTCCTGTCCAACGTGCTGTCGGTGTGGTCGCCGACGACCGACCTCGGTCATGTCTTCGGCGCCCAGTACAGCGGTTACGCCTGGCCGATGGCGCCGTGGTTCGCGCTCGGCGACGCGATCGACGTGCCGACCTGGATCGTGCACCGGCTGTGGCTCGGGACGCTCCTGGCGCTGGCGGCGGTCGGCATCGTCCGGCTGCTCGACGCGCTGGCGACGGACCGCCGGGGCGCGCTGCACGTTGCGGCCGGCGTGCTGTTCATCGTCAACCCCTACATCACGGTGTACGCCAACCGGACGAGCATCTCGCTGCTCTCCTACGCGGCGCTGCCGTGGCTTTTGCTCGCGGTTCACCGTGGTCTGCGCGAGCCGCGCGGGTGGCGCTGGCCGGCGCTGTTCGCGCTCGTGCTCGCGTCGACGGGCGGTGGGGTGAACGTCGCCGTGACAGCCTGGCTGCTGGTCGGCCCGGCGTTGTTGGTGGTCTACGAGATGCTGTGGGGTGGGATCGCCTGGCGGGCCGCGCGCCGCGTGGTGCTCACGCTGATCGCGGTCAACGTCGTCGCGCAGCTGTGGTGGATCATCCCGGTGCTGATTCAGGGCGTGGCGGCGCCAAGCTTCCTGCCGTTCAGCGAGCAGCCGGGAACGATCTGGTCGACGACCTCGATCCCCGAGTCGCTGCGGCTGATGGGCTTCTGGACGAGTTACGTCGGTGTCGGCTTCGGCGGCACGCTGCGGCCGTTCCAGGGCTCGGCCCCCGCGCTGCTGTTCCTCCTGCCGGTCGTGCTGGCGGGGCTGGCCGTGCCGGCGCTGTCGCTGAGCGGCTTCCTCGTCACGCGGCGCTGGCGCTATGCGCCGTTCTTCTTGGTGTTGACGTTGGCCGGCGTGGTGATCATGTCGGTCGGCTGGCCCGCCGGCACGCCGCTGCGCCGCGCGGCGACCGGCGCGTACTACCGCGTGGAGTCGATCGAGTTCCTGCGCACGACCTACAAGGCCGGGGCGTTGGTGGCGCTTGGCCTGGCAGCGCTCGGCGGCGCGGCGTTCGACGCGGCCTGGCAACGGGTGGGCGCGCACGTGCCGTGGCGGCGGGTCGCGTTGGCCGGCGTCGCGGCCGGGGTGGTCGCGCTCGCGGCCTGGCCACTGGTCAGCGGCCGCGCGCTGGAGCGCCAGCTCGCGTTTGACCTGCCGCCGGCCTGGCGCTCGGTCGCCGCCGATCTCGACCGGCGGCCGGCGTCCAGCAGGGCGATGGAGCTTCCCGGGCAGCTGTTCGCCTACGCGAGCTGGGGCGGCACGATCGATCCGATCCTCCCGGCGTTGACCGACCATCCCGTGACCACGCGCTGGATCGTCCCGTTCTCCGACCGCCGGGCGACCGAACTGCAGTGGACGGTCGACGGGCTGGTCACGCAGGCACGCCTGAAGCCGGGGCAGTTACCGCCGCTGCTGGATCTGCTCGGCGTCGGCGACCTCGTCGTGGCGGCGGACGGCGACCGTGGCCGTAGCGGCCAGGCTCCGGTCGCCGAAGTGATCCGCGAGCTGCGCGACCAGGGCGTGCTGCCGGCCGGCGCGCGCCGCTACGGACCGCGCGTCCTCGGGGCATCAGGCGCGGGACATCTGACGGGCGGCGTGCGCGTGCCGGAGATCACGCGCAGCGAGCTGCCCACCGGCGGGATCGTGCGCGTGCTGCCGCAGACGGGCCCGGTGGTCGTCGACGGTGGCGCTGGTGGGATCGCGGCGCTGGCAGCCTTCGGCACGCTGGATCCGCGCCGCGCGCTGAGCTATGCGCCGGACCTCGGCCCGGCGGGCATCCGCGCCGCCGCTCGCCCCGGTGCGACGGTCGTCATCAGCGACGCCAACCGGCGCCGAGCGTTCGTGGCCTCCCGGCCGCGCGGGCAGGTCGGTCCGACGCTGCCGGTCGGGGAGGGCATCAGCGTCGACGGGGCGATCCTCGATCCGTGGCTCGGCGCCCCGGCGTCGGAGACCGTCCAGCAGCTCTCGGGGATCGCGGGCGTCACCGCGCCCGCATCGCCGCAGGTGACGCAGTTCCCCGAGCGCCGGCCGTTCGCCGCGCTCGACGGCGATCCGTCCACCGCATGGCTGGCCGACCGCACGTTGGAGCGTCCGCGCCACCGGCTGACCGTGACCTTCGACGTGCCGCGCGACGTCGGGGCGATCGACCTGATGCCCTACTCCGACAGCCGCGGGCGCGTCGAGGAGGTCGCGGTCGCCGGTCGCCGCTTCCGCGTCCACCGTGGCTGGAACCACCTGACGCTTGGGCTGCACCGCGCACGAGCGCTCACCGTCGGGTTGAAGAAGGTCTCTGAGCCAGAGGACGGCAGCGGCGCGGCCGGGGGCATCCGCGAACTGCGCATCCCTGGTGTCACCGTGCGCGAGGCGCTGCGCCCGCCGGTCCTGGCCGAGACGGCGCTGCGGGGCCGCGATCTCTCCGGCGTTGGGCTCGACTACCTGTTCGAGCGCACGACCGCCGACGTGCCGCTGCTGACCTCGCGGTATGTCGGCGAGCGCGGCGCGGGGCTGTTGCGCGACGCGCAGGACCCCGAGCGCCAGCTCTCCCGGACGATCGACCCGCCGGTGGCGCGGCGCTACGGCGTTGATGCGTGGGCGACGATCGACCCGCGGACGGCCGACGACGTGCTCGATGGGCTGGTCGCTGGGCGCGCTGTCGGCCGCGGCGAGGTGGCGGTGACGTCGTCGTCGCGCTTCGACGGGCTGGCCCGCTACCGCGCTTCCGGGGCGTTTGACGGCGGCGATCGCGCGTGGATCGGCCAGTGGATCCCGGGGCGGCCGGCGTGGCTGGGGTGGACGGCGTCACAGGCGCGGACGGTGACCCGCCTGGTGCTGACGCCACCGGGGGTCCGCGTGCGCCGGCCGACGCGCGTGCGCCTCACTGTGGACGGTCGCGCGGGGCCGCCGGTCCGCGTCGGCCCGCTCGGCCTGGTGACGCTGCCGCGCGCGGTGCGCGGGCGCCACTTCCGCCTGGACGTGCTCGACGCCCGCTTCCCTGCGGGAACCTCTGGGCGCGACCGCCAACGGCGCGCGGTCGGCATCGGCGAGATCGCGGGCGCCGGCGTCCCGGCGCTGCGCGTGCCGCGCCGGGGGACGGTCACGCTCGCCTGCGGCGTCGCCGCGATCCGGCTCGGCGGTCGCGTGGTCGCGCTCGGCGGCACCGTCGACCGCG
>JBEVLC010000311.1:0-6140 GCA_040509415.1 Baekduia sp.
CGCACCCGCTCGCCGGGTGTGCGCGGCGCTCGGCGCGATCAACCTTCGGCGAGCGAGTTGCATGAAGCAACCGACTGCGATACGGTCCCGGTCGCCTCATGCAACTGACCGTTCTCCGAAGGGTAGGGCAATGAACCGTCGCGCTCGCGTCGCCGCCATCGTGTCGGTCGGGGTCTTCGTCGCCAGCCTCGACTTGTTCATCGTCAACATCGCGTTCCCCGACATCCAGCGCGACTTCGCCGGCACGTCGCTGGCGACGCTCTCCTGGGTGCTCAACGCGTACGCCATCGTCTTCGCCGCGCTCCTGGTCCCCGCAGGACGTTGGGCGGACCGGACCGGACGCAAGCGGGCCTTCCTGGGCGGGCTGGCGCTGTTCACCCTGGCTTCGGCCGCGTGCGCCGCCGCACCCTCGATCGGCGTGCTCATCGCCGCACGCGTCGTGCAAGCGGCCGGCGCCGCGATCCTGATGCCCGCCTCGCTCGGCCTGCTGCTGCCGGAGTTCCCGCCGGAGAAGCGCGGGCTGGCGATCGGTCTCTGGGCGGCGGTCGGCGGCACCGCGGCCGCGGCCGGCCCGGTCATCGGCGGGCTGCTGGTCGAGCTGTCGTGGCGCTGGGTCTTCCTGGTGAACATCCCCATCGGGATCGCGGCGATCGTCGCGGGCACGCGAGTCCTGCGCGAGATCCGCGAGGAGGGCGCCGAACGGCCGGACCTCGTCGGCGCGGGTCTGCTGACCGCGGCTGTGGCCACGCTGATCGGCGGGATCATCGAGGGCCCGGACTGGGGCTGGACCGACGGGCGCGTCCTCGGGCTGTTCGCGGTCGCGCTCGTGCTGTCGGTGGCCTTCGTCGTGCGCTCCGGGCGCCATCCGGTCCCAATCGTGGAGCCGTCGATGGTCAAGGTCCGCGCGTTCGCGGCAGCCAACGTCGCCGGCATCTTCTTCTTCATCGGCTTCTCGGCGATGCTGCTGGGCAGCGTGCTGTGGCTGACCGAGGTCTGGGGCGAGACGGCGCTTGGCGCCGGGTTCAAGATCGCGCCCGGGCCCTCGATGGCGGCGCTGTTCGCCGTCGTCGGAGGGATCCTCAGCGGCCGGATCGGCCCGCGCGCGGTCGGCGCCGTCGGCGCGCTGCTCTTCGCGCTGGGCGGCGTGTGGTGGGCCACCCACCTCGGGGCGACGGAGCACTACGCGAGCGACTACCTTCCAGGAATGCTGATCGGCGGCGCAGGCGTAGGGCTCGTGAACCCGGCACTTGCCGGTGCGGCGACGGCGCAGCTACCGCCGACGCGCCTGGCGACCGGCAGCGCCGTGCTGACGATGTCACGCCAGCTCGGCTCGGCGCTCGGCGTCGCGCTGCTCGTCGCGGTCCTGGGCACGCCGTCGCCGGCCGAGGTCGTCGACGCGTTCGACGACGCCTGGTGGATGATGGTCGCCGCCGCCTTCGGCTCGGCCGCGGCGTTCACGTTCGTCGGCTCGCTGAAAGCGCACGAGGGCAGCGTCGAGGAAGAGATCGAAGCCGCCGTCGCGTCGATGGCGCCGGAGGTGGCCGCATGATGACCGAATACCGGACAACGAACGAGTCCATCATCATGCGGGTTGCCGCATGAGCGCGATTGACGACCCACACCGCGACGAGGTGCAGGACCCGCCGCGCTCGCGCACCGTCTCCTGGGACGACCCCGCGCCGATCCTCGCTGCCGCCCCGACGCGGACCGGCCTGGAGCTGATGCGCGGGATCATGAGCGGTGAGCTGCCCGCACCGCCCATCGCCCAGCTGCTCGGCTTCGGCATCGACCGTGTCGACGAGGGCAACGTCGTCTTCTCGATGGACCCGCTCGAGGCCCACCAGAACCCGCTGGGCACCGTCCACGGCGGGATCATCAGCACGTTGCTCGACAGCGCGATGGGCTGCGCCGTCCACACCACGCTTCCGCCCGGGGGCATGTACACCACCTTGGAGCTCAAGGTGAACTTCCTGCGCCCCTCCTTCGCCGGCGGCGCACGCCTGCTCGCCGAGGGCACCGTCCTGCACCGCGGCTCCACCGCCGTGCTGGTCGAGGCGACGATCACCGAGGCGGACGCCGGCAAGAAGATCGCGCACGGAACGTCGACCTGCTTGATCTTGCCACCGCGCTGAGCAGCGCTACGCGAAGGGCTCGAAGCGCCAGGTCATGGCGTCGGCCGGGACGTGGACGTCCTCGCCGTCGAGCCCGTCCCGATCGACAAACGCGTTGTGGTACTCCGCGACCCAGCGATATTTCTCCCAGACACGCTTGTCGTCGCGGTGTCGGCCCAACCGCTCGACGACGCGATCACGATGCAACTGGAACGTCGGCACCGGATCCTCGAGGTCATCGAACAGCGAATCCAGGTAGTTGATGAACGTCCAACCGTCACCGTCGCAGAGCAGATGGCTGTTGGGCCGCGTCATCGCCGCCTCCGCGTCGGGACCCAGGATCACCCGGGGGTAGATCGCGCGGCGGCTCTCCAGCTCGTACGCCTCGGCCAGAGCCGGGCCGAAGATCAGCCCGTCACGAATGTGGAAGTAGCCCAGGCTCAGACCACCGCGCACGAAGAAATCGCTCCAGGAGAGCGCGAGCTGGAGCCAGGCGGCCTGACGAACCAGACCACGGATCGCGGCGTCCTCGCCACCGGGCTCCGCAATCGGCGCGGCAAGGACCAGCGTGTCCGAGAAGAACGCCGCGCGCCACTCCGACTCGGGCCGAAAGTAGTTTCGATACCGCCCGGTGACGGCACGATCAAGCTCGATCAGGTGATGGCGCACCTGCGATATAGGGCCGCGGTTCATTGCTCGAACCCCCAGCAGGTCGATGAACAGAACAGCGCACTGGACGAGCCGGGGAATCCCGCGACGGTCGACGAACAGGTCGTCGACCCGGTGCTGCGACATGTCGGGCTCAGTTACGCCGCGTGGGGGATGCCCGCGCGACTCAGCGGTCCGAGGACGTATGCGCGCGGACCGCGACTCGGCTCGTCGGCCCGCTCGATCAATCCTCGCCATTCTGCGGAAGCGAGCCAAACGGGCAGATCGGCCAGTGCGTTGCGATCGTCGAGCCCCGCGGCCAGGTCATCAAACGTCTTCGGCCGGTGCGCCTCGACGAGCGGCAAGACCAAGTGGTCGTAGCGCTCGAACTCGCGCAAGCGATCCGGGTAGGTACGACCGTCAAGCGTCCTAGGCGTATCGGTGCCGAGGGACTGTGGATCCAGCAAGCTCACGCGTTCAGTTTGACACACCGCCTGGCCGTGGTCGAGCTAGGCCACCGGGCGCTCGAAGAGCGTCGAAAGGACGACCTGCGTGTGGGTACGGCGGACGCCGGGCGTGTCGCGGAGACGTTCGAGCGCCTCCTCCAAGTGCTGGGTGTCGGCGGCGCGGACGTGGAGGATCGCTGAGGCCTCGCCGGCGACGGTGTAGGCCGACTCGACCTCGGCGTGGGGCTCGATGGCCTTGCGAACCTCGCCGCCGGACATGCGGCCCTCGCAGTAGAGGGCGACGACGGCGTGGGTGTGCCAGCCCATTGCGGCGGGATCGACGACGGCGGCGTAGGACCGGATGACGCCCTCGGACTGCAGCTTGTCGACGCGACGCTTGACCGCGGGCGCGCTCAGCGAGACGTGGCCGCCGATGTCCTGGAAGGAGCGACGGGCATCGATTCGGAGCAGCGCAACGATCTTGCGGTCGATGTCGTCCATCGACGCAGTTTAGCCGCAGAGACGCAACGAATCGTGGTTGAGACCGGGGTTCGACCAGCGGATCATTCCGTCCATGCCTTCCAAGACCGCTCCCACCCCCGTCGCGCCCCACGGGCTGCAGGACTACATGCCGCTCAACGGCGTCGACCACGTGGAGCTGTTCGTCGGCAACGCCAAGCAGGCCGCGTACTTCTACACGCGTGCCTACGGCTTCAAGCTGGTGGCCTACTCGGGGCTGGAAACCGGTGCGCGCGACCGTGCCTCCTACGTCATCCAGCAGGGCCGCATCCGCCTCGTCCTCACCGGCGCGCTGCACTCCGACTCCCCCATCGCCGAGCATCACCGCCACCACGGCGATGGCGTCAAGGTGATTGCTTTGAGCGTGCCAGATGTCGATCACGCCTGGCGCGAGGCGACGGCACGCGGCGCCGAGGGCGTCGTCGAGCCGCACGACAGCAGCGACGAGCACGGCACCGTGCGCATGGCGACCATCAAGACCTATGGCGAGACGCTGCACACGTTCGTCGCTCGCTCCGGCTATACGGGCCCGTTCTTGCCCGGCTACGAGGCCCGCGAAGACGGCTCGGTCGACACCGGCATGCTGCTGGCCATCGACCACATCGTCGGCAACGTCGAGCACATGGACCCGTGGGTGTCGTTCTACGAGGACGTCTTCAACATGAAGGAGATGCTCCACTTCACCGACGAGGCGATCTCAACCGAGTACTCCGCCTTGATGTCGAAGGTCGTCGCCGACGGCAAGGGCGTCGTCAAGTTCCCCATCAACGAGCCGGCCGAGGGCAAGCGCAAGTCCCAGATCGAGGAGTACTTGGAGTTCTACGAGGGCCCGGGCGCCCAGCACCTCGCGGTCGCCACGCGCGACATCGTCAACACCGTCGCCGAGATGCGCCGCCGCGGCGTCGAGTTCCTCGACATCCCGGCCTCCTACTACGAAGAGGTCCCGGCGCGCGTGCCCGAGGTCGCGCCGCAGCTCGACGACCTGCGCACCCAGGGCATCCTGGTCGACCGCGACGACGAGGGCTACCTCCTGCAGATCTTCACCAAGCCCGTCGGCGACCGGCCGACCGTCTTCCTCGAGGTCATCGAGCGCCACGGCGCGCGGGGCTTCGGGGACGGCAACTTCAAGGCGCTCTTCGAGGCGCTGGAGCGCGAGCAGGATCGCCGGGGCAATCTGTAGGGGTACGGTGGACGCATGCGCTATCTGAGCCTCGGTGAGGTCCCCGCCAAGCGCCACACGCAGGTGCGCCGCGACGGCGCGCTGCTGACCGAGGAGGTCCTCGGCTACGAGGGCTTCAGCGGCAACGAGACGATCCTCTACCACCTGCACTCCCCGTGCCGGCTGTCAGAGGTCGGCGGCTTCGCTCCGATCCGCCGCGAGGAGTGGGTCCCCGACGCCCACGTCCACCGCCTCGCCGACGTCAACGGCGCACCAGCGGGCGGCGACCCGGTCGCCGGGCGCCAGCTCTTGATGTACAACAATGACATCGAGGTGTCGGTTGCCAAGCCGACCGAGGCCCAGGAGGGCTTTCACCGCAACGGCGAGGGCGATGAGGTCGTCTACATCCACCGCGGCGCCGGCAAGCTGCGCACGAACTTCGGGCCCGTGCTCTTCCGGGAGCGCGACTACGTCGTCATCCCGCGCGGGACGACCTACCGCTTCGAGCCCGACCCGGGCCTGGAGCAGTTCTGGCTCTGCTTCCACACGCCGGGCGAGATCGAGACGCCCAACCGCTACCGCAACCGCTACGGCCAGCTGCTGGAACATGCCCCGTACTCGCAGCGCGACTTCCACGGGCCGCTGGAACTGGAGACCCACGACGAGGAGGGCGAGTTCACGCTCGACGTCCGCGTGCGCGACGGCGTGCAGCGTTACCTCCTGGACCGTCACCCGTTCGACGTCGTCGGCTGGGACGGCTATGTCTTCCCCTACACCTTCAACGCCGACGACTTCGAGCCGCGCACCGGCCGCCTGCACCTCCCGCCCCCGGCCCACCAGACCTTCCAGGGACCGAACTTCGTCATCTGCACCTTCGCGCCGCGGATGCTCGACTGGGATCCTGAGGCGGTGCCGCTGCCCTACCACCACTCGAACATCCAGTCCGAAGAGGTGATGTTCTACGCGGCCGGCGACTACGCGGCGCGCAAGGGCGTCGACGTCGGCTGCCTCACGCTGCACCCATCCGGGCTGCCCCACGGCCCGCAGCCGGGGACGGTCGAGAAGGCGCTGGGCGCCACCTTCACCAACGAGCTGGCGGTGATGTGGGACACGTTCAAGCCGCTCAAGCTCGCCGCGCTGTGGCGCGACCACGACGACCCGTCGTACGCGTATTCGTGGAACCCAGACCACGAGCCGGCGCAACCGCGATGATGGGCGGGCCGTGGGCCCGCTCTTCTCGCTGGAGGACGTGACCGT
>JBEVLC010000312.1:0-9845 GCA_040509415.1 Baekduia sp.
GTCTTTGTTTGGCCGAGAAGCTGCCGCGTCCGACTTGCACAGCGAGCGGCGACGCCACCGGGCAGGTTCTATGCTGACCCGGTGGATCCGCTGTCCGTCGTCCAGGTCTCTCCCTATCCCTGGGAGGATCGGCACGAGGTGAACACCTACGTCGCCCGGCTGAGCGAGGAGCTCGCCGGCCGCGGCCATCGCGTCACCGTCGCGGCGCCGTCGCGCGATGAGGAGGCGGTCCGGATCGCGCGGCGCTCGATCCGCAACGGCGACGTGCTCGGCGCTCCGGGCGAGGTGCGCGTCCTGGCCGTCGGCGAGGTGCTGCCGGTGGGCGGCGGCGCCAATGGAGATGGGCCCGCCCGACGCCGGCCCGCCGTCCCGATCGACGTCGCCCGGACGGTCGAGGAGCTGCTGACCGCGACGCCGTTTGACATCTGCCACGTCCACGAGCCATTCGCGCCGTCGGTGGCATCGGTCGCGCTGCGCCACTCGCGCGCGCTGAACGTCGGGACGTTCCACGCGCCCGCCGAGCGCGTCGTCGCCACGCAGGTCGCGCGCAAGCTCGTCACGCTCGTCTTCGGCCGCCTCGACGCGCGCCACGCCGCGTTCGGCGCGACCGCCGACCTCATGAACCGCTTCTTCCCGGCGGCCTACGAGATCGCACCCCCGGGCACCGGCACGCCGCCCGCCCACGTGGAGCGCGCCGCCGACGCGCCCGTCCGGATCGCGTTCGTCGACGTCGAGGAGCGCCAGGCGCTGCGGGTCTTCCTGCGCGCGCTGCGGCGCCTGGATCTCGATCTGCCGTGGGAGGCGACGGTCGTCAGCGCCCAGGGCCCCTCGTCCTCGACGCCACTGCGCGCCGAGCTGCGCGAGCGCGTGCGCTTCACCACCGACGGCGAGGACGAAGCCGTCGCCTGCGCCGACATCCTTGTCGCCGCCTCTGCCGGCCCCCGCCCCGCGCCGGCGCTGGTCATGCGCGCGATCGCCGCGGGCGCGATCCCCGTCCTCTCGCGGCTGCCGGTCTACGAGGATCTCGCCGACAAGGACGGGCTGATCTTCGCGCCGGCTGACACCGAGGTGCTCGCCGGCCAGCTGCGCCGGCTGATCACCGACCCAGACCTGCGCGGCCGTCTGCGCGAAGGCGCGCCGACGGCGCGCTCGTGGTCGACGCTGGCCGACGAGGTCGAGGCCTCCTACGCGCGCGTCATGGCGCGCCGCCACGATCCGACGGGCGACCCGGAGCTGTGGGCCTCGATGGCCAACCGCAAGCTCATCGACGTCGACCTGCACATGCACACCGACCACAGCGGCGACTGCGCCACGCCGGTCGAGCATCTGCTGGCCACGGCGCGCGAGCAGGGTCTCGGCGCCATCGCCATCACCGATCACAACGAGGTCTCCGGCGCCTTCGAGGCCGCCGCGAAGGCCGCGGAGTTCGGCATCAAGATCATCATCGCCGAGGAGGTCAAGACCGCATCGCAGGGCGAGGTGATCGGCCTCTTCCTGCAGGAGAAGATCCCGCGCGGCCTGACGCTCGAGGAGACCGTCGCCGAGATCAAGCGCCAGGGCGGGCTGGTCTACGTGCCGCATCCGTTTGACCGCATGCACGCGGTTCCCGACTACGAGCACCTCCTCAAGATCCTCGACGACGTCGACGCGATCGAGGTCTACAACCCGCGCGTGGCGATCGGCTCCTTCAACGAGGAGGCCGAGCGCTTCGCGGCCAAGTACCAGATCGTCCGCGGCGCGGGCTCGGACTCGCACGTCGCCGCGGGCCTCGGTTCTGTACGGATTCGCATGCGCGACTTCGACGGGCCGCAGGAGTTCCTGGAGTCGCTGCGCCACGCGGAGATCTCCACGAAGTCGGGCACGCTGCTCTATGTTCAGGCGCTGAAGTTCCTGGAGACGAAGGCCACCCCGCGCGCCGCCCGGCGCGCCCGACGGGACCGCCGGATCCGGCGGGCTGCACGCAAGGGCTGATGCAGCCGCAGGGGCCGACTCCGGGACCGTCGAATCTCGGATCGTCCATGCCAGCGACTGACGACGAGATCCGCGAGAAGTACCTCGAGCGCGCCATCCGCGAGCTCAACAGCCTGACCCGGGAGTTGCAGGACTGCGACTCCTGCCCGCGCGGCGGGATCATGCCCGTGCTCGGCTCGGGACACCCTCAGGCTGACGTCTTCCTGCTCAAGCACGCGCCGATGCCGTCGGAGGTCGAGGAGGGCGTCGCCTTCTATGGGCGCTCCGGCACGGCGCTGATGAAGGCGCTCAAGCGGCTGCAGGTCGATCCGCTCGCGGTCTACGGCACGCTCTGCGTGAAGTGTCCCGTCGGCGACCCGTCGCTGGCCGACCCGGCGTGCGTGGCGCGCGTGGTCGAGGAGCTGGCGATTGTGCAGCCCAAGGTCATCGTCGTGATGGGCGAGGACGCGCTGGCCGCGCTCAACGACCTCGACGTCCCGCTGGCCAAGCCGCTGGAGTACGTCCCGGGCGCCCGCCAGCAGCTCACGCCGTCGATCGACGCCATCGTGACGCCGAACATCGACGAGTGCCTCGACGAGGAGGACGCCAAGCGCGCCTTCTGGTCGGCGTTCCGGGTCCTGGGCGAGTGGTACGCGGACCTGCCGCCGTATTAGGCCTGCTGGCGGCGGCGCAGGGCTACTTCCTCCTCGCCCCTTCGCTGCCGGTCATCGGGGACGTCGACACGTCGATCCTCGTCGCCTGCACCGTCGGCTCGGCGTTCATCTTCATCTGCGTCGCGTGCGTGATCCCGGTGTCGGACTCGCCGCCGCTGCTGACGATGCTGACGCTCGGCACCTTCGGCCTGGTCGCGGGCTTCAACGTCGCGGACTTCGGTGCGGCGGCGACGCCGGTCGAGGCGGTCGCCTACGCGGCCTTCGGCGGGATCTTCGCGGTTGGGCTGCTGGCGCCCTCGCTGGCGATCGCGCTGCCGATCTTCGTCGCCGGCGTCGATGTGATCTCGACCTTCGCGGGCGGCCCCAGCGAGCTGCTGGCCAACGCCGGCCAGACCCAGCCGGGCGACCCGCTGTCGCTGGAGATGCCCGACTGGGGCAACGGGCTGCCGGCCGGGCGACTGGGGATCTCCGACGTCGTCTTCGCCGGCGTCTTCTTGGTCTTCGCGCGCCGCTACGACCTGCGCCCGCGGGCCACGGCGGTGGCGCTGTGGCTGGCGACCGTCCTGGCGATCGTGCTGAAGATCGCGCTGGACACGGCGATCCCGGTGCTGCCGCTGCTGGCGGCGGCGTACTTCCTGGTCAACGCAGACAGACTGCCGGCCTTGCTGCGCGCGGCGAGCGCGTCTTAGCTCGCGCCCATCGTCAGGACGATCTTGCCGAGCTTGCCGCCGGCCGCGAACCGCTCGTAGGCGGCGGGCGCGTCTTCGAGGTCGAAGGTCTCGGCGATCGGCACGTCGACCGCGCCGCGGGCGATCAGCGGCAGCACGTGGCGCTCGACGGCGCGGGCGATCGTCGCCTTCTCCTCGAGCGTGCGTGCGCGGAGCGTCGAGGCGCTGATGCGGCCGCGCTTGCCCATCAGCGCACCGAGGTTCAGCTCGCCCTTGGCGCCCGCGCTGATGCCGATGACGACGATCCGGCCGAGCGTGTTGAGCGCCTTGACGTTCTCGGCGAGGTTGGGCGCGCCGACGAGCTCGAGGATGACGTCGAACGGGCCGTGCGCGTCGAAGCCCTCCGGCTCGATGACCTGGTGGGCGCCGAGCGCGGCGACCGCGTCGCGATGGTCGGTGTTGCGGACCGAGGCGATGACCTCGGCGCCGGTGGCCGCCCCGAGCTGCACGGCGGCGGTGCCGACACCACCGGCCGCGCCGTGGACGAGCAGCCGCTCGCCGGGGCGCAGCTGGCCTTGGGTGAAGATCGCGTCGTAGGCGGTGGTGAAGACCTCAGAGGTGCCGCCGGCCTTGGGCCAGTCGAGGCTCTCTGGCACCGGCATCAGCAACCGCTCGTGGACGACGAGCCGCTCGCCCTGCCCGCCGCCGCCGACGAAGCCCATGACGCGGTCGCCGGGCTTGAAGCGCGTGGCGCCCTCGCCGAGCGCCGCGACCTCGCCGGCGACGTCGAGCCCCGGAACGTCCTGCGGCCAGCCGGGCGGAGCCGGGTAGAACCCGCGCTTCTGCATCATGTCGGCGCCGTTGAGGCCGGCGGCACGGACCGCGATCAGCACCTCGCCGTGGCCGGGCGTGGGCTCGGGATGGTCTTCGACGACGATCTCGCCGTCACGGACGGTCGCGGCGCGCATGTGCTGGAACCTACCCAACGGGCCTGGGCGTCGTTTCGCTGCGACCGACCGAGCGGCGCGCCGACCGCTTCGCACTCCCCCACACTGGACGCTCCGTCACCAATGTGATCGACCTGGCACCAT
The DNA here is from genome assembly GCA_040509415.1 of Baekduia sp. Classification (GTDB taxonomy): domain Bacteria; phylum Actinomycetota; class Thermoleophilia; order Solirubrobacterales; family Solirubrobacteraceae; genus Baekduia. The sequence goes on from JBEVLC010000312.1 coordinate 4,384, forward strand.
CACGGCCATGACGCTCCCGGTCGACGGCTACCAGCTCAAGGACATCTCCCCGCGCGCCTTCGAGCACCCGGCCGATCGCGCGGCGACCGCGGCGCTCGGGTCGATCCCGGGGCTCGACCAGGTGGTGCGCAAGCTGATCGAGCTGGGCTATGAGCGCGCGCTGCGCGCCTACTACCTCGGCTCGTCGGTCCGGCTCGGGCCGGCGCAGTTGCCCGAGACCTGGAACCTGCACAACCAGGTCTTTCGCACCCTCGACCTCGACGAGGTCCCGGAGCTGTACGTCAGACAGCTTCCCTTCGCCAACGCCAGCACGATCGGCGCAGGGCAGCCGATCGTGGTGGTCAACTCCGAGCTGGTCCGGCTGCTGCGCGTCGAGGAGCGCCGCGCCGTCCTAGCCCACGAGGCCGGCCATGTCCTCGCCGACCACGTCCTCTACTTCACCGCGCTCACGATCCTGCTGCGGATGGGCAGCACGATCCGCCTGCCGATCATCGCGGGCCTGCCGCTGATGGCGGTGCGCACCGCCCTGCTGGAGTGGTCGCGCGCCGCCGAGCTCTCCTGCGACCGCGCCGCCGCGCTCGTCACGCGGGACCCGGAGGTCGTCTGCCGGACCTTGATGACCCTTGCCGCGGGTGCGGAGGCCACCGAGCTCGATCTCTCGCAGTTCATGGCCCAGGCCCAGGACTACGACACCGGCGGGACCGGCTTGGACCGCCTGTCGCGCCTGTTCACCGACCTCAACATCACCCATCCGATGCCCGTGCGCCGTGCGCAAGAGCTGATGGCCTGGGTGCGCTCAGGCGAGTACGACCGCATCGTCGGCGGCGAGTACGTCCGCCGTGGGGAGGAGCCGCCGGTCCGCAACGAAGCCGGCGATGCGGCCGCGCATTACGCCGACCGCTTCCGCAATGCGTTCCGCGACGCGGGCGAGGCGGTCGGCTCGGCGACCGAGCAGCTGGCGGACTGGTTGCGCAAGGACTAGGGCGCCGGACCGCAGCGTCGCCAGCGGCCCGATCAGCTAACGGCGATCAGACACCGTTGGCGCCGAGGTGGTCTCGCGACTGTAGTACTCAGCGAGAGCCTTCTCCCAGGCCGCCACCTGCCGTGCGTCGCGCCGGCGCTGGAAGTACCTCGTCCAGGGCCAGATCATCTCCGAGTGCCCAAGGCCAGGGGGCGGAGGTGGGAGAGGTGGGAGAGGTGGCGGATTCGACGACCTTGGATCCATAGCTGTCACAATACAACCCAAACTGTTAGAGGATGTCCAGGACTTCGGCTGCCCAAAGCAGCAACTCGAGCGCCAACGCCGCGACCGAGACGGTGAACAGCGGATACAGATGAGCAATCGCGGCTCGGTTGCCGAGCCACAGCGCCTCGAGCCAATGCGCCGCTCGGCGATAGACCTCTTCCTCGTCCTCACCACAAGCACGCAGGATCTCGTAGAGCAACGGTCCGCTCAACGAGAACCGCAGATCACGCCACGGCACGAGGATGAACAGGGCGATGCCGAGCGAGACGCCGAAGCAGGCGATCGCCAGGCGCCCCGGAAGCTCGAGCGCCCCGTGCTCGATTGCCGCGGCACCGAGGAACGACGTCGTCAACGCCTCGGCCGTGAGCAGGGTCCCTGTTCTGCTGCGGAGCTCGTTGAGCGCCGCTTCTTGCTGGCTTAGCGCCTGGACCGCGCTCTGGTAGGAAATCTCAGCGAGCAGGCGCGGCACTGAGCCAGCGTCTCACCGTTCGACGCTCACTTAGGCGACCGGCACGGATTCGTCGCGGGATCGGCGCGATCTCGCGACGGTTGAGCGCTGTCGCTCAGTCCCCCGCCGCGATCTGGTTGGCCTCGGGCCCGCGCTCGAGCAAGGCCACGCACTCGATGTGCGGGGTCTGGGGGAACATGTCGACGGGGCGGACGGTCTTGAGGATGTAGCCCGCCTCGACCATCTGGGCGGCGTTGGGAGCGAGCGTCGTCGGGTTGCAGGAGACGTAGACGATGCGCTTGGGCGAGGCTTCGAGCACCCGGCGGACGACCTTCTGGGACAACCCCGCACGTGGGGGGTCAACCACGACAACATCCGGCCGGCCGGCCTTCTCGACCAGCTCGCGCAGCGCCAGCCGCACGTCTCCGGCGAAGTAGTTGGTGTTGGAGATGTTGTTGGCCTTGGCGTTGTCGATGGCATCGCCGATCGCCTCCTCGACGATCTCCAGGCCCCAGACCTCGCCGGACTTCGAAGCCAGCGACAACCCGATCGTGCCGATGCCGCAGAAGAGGTCGTAGACCCGCTCCCAGCCCTGCAGACCCGCGGCCTCGGCCGCGACCGCGTAGAGCTTCTCGGCCATCTCGGTGTTGGTCTGAAAGAACGCCTGGGCCGAGAGCTGGAACTGCAGTCCGCCGAGCTCCTCGCCGATCTTGGCGTTGCCGGCGACCAGCTCGGTCGAGCCGCCCGCGGTGGTCTCGCCAACCGTCTCGATGCTCGTCACCAGCAGGCTGTCGACCCCGACGGCCGCGTGCAGCGTGCCGGCATCGACCTCGACGCCGTCGCTGACGACCAGCCGAACCTGGATCTCGCCGGTGCGCCGGCCCTCGCGGATGACCAGGTTCCGCAGCGCGCCCAGCTGTGAGCGGCGGTCATAGGCCGTGTAGCCCTCCGCGCGTGCCCACTCCAGGACGTCGCGTCGCGCCTGGTTGCCGCGCTCGGACTGCAGCATGCAGTCCTCGACTCCGACGATGTCCTCCCACGAGCCCGGCGCGTGGAAGCCGCAGATCAACTGGCCCTCGCCATCGGTCCCGAACGAGAACTCCAGCTTGTTGCGGTAGCGCCATTGCTCCACGGCGGGCACGATCGGCTGCAGTTCAAAGCCATCCAGATGGCCAAGGCGGCGCAGCGCGTCGTCAACCTGCTGGCTCTTGATCTCCAACTGCTGCTCGTAGGGGATGACCTGCCACGGCGCGCCGGGGTGGTCGGCCAGCGGCGCGACGCGATCGGGAGACGGCGTGACGATCTCCACCACCCGCGCCTCGCCGTAGTGGCGCTTGCGCTTGGTGATCACCGCGCGGACCGTGTCACCCGGCAGCGCGTCGCGGACGAACACCACCCAACCGTGACCGTCGCCGTAGCGCGCGACGCCGGCGCCGCCGAAGGCGAGCGAGTCGATGCGCAGTTGCACCTCGTCACCGCGCTCGGGTCGCGGCGGGCGCGTGCTCGGGTCGCCCTTGGGCTGGTTGGCTACCTCGGCGGGGCTGGTCGTGGGCGCGGGAGCGTCGGGGGTCACGCGCTTAGGATGGCACCGCCATGGACCTCGACGCCTACCGGGCTGCGGCGCAGGCCTTCGCCACCGACCTCAACCGCGCCCATCACCGGCGCTTCGCGGGCCATGACGGCGCCTGGGATCCCGACTCGCTCTATGGCCATCACGCCGCCGCCTACGACGACGCGGCGATCGACACGCTGCGCGAGGCGGCCGCCGCCGAGACCGCGACGGAGGCGGCGGGCGGGGACGATGTCCCAGGAGCCCAGCCGGCACGCCGGCTGCTGCGCTTCGCCGTCGAGGCGCGGCTGGGCAACGCGACCGCGCTGACCGACGCCGCCCGCGCGCAGGCCGAAGCCCAAGAGGGCCTGGCCGATCTGACCATCGCGTTGGCCGGCGAGACCGCCGTCACCCGCCGCGTCGAGCTGGAGGAGCAGCGCCTGGACATCGTCGCCCGGCGCCTCACGCCGCTGGCCGCCGAGGGCCTGGAGCGTGTGCGCGCCGAGACTCGGACGCTGGGCTGGCCGTCGCCGCGCGCGCTGCTCGCGGCGCTGCACGGCCGCGACCCGGGCGCCCTTGCGGCCGAGGCCGAGGCGCTGCTGCGCGCGACCGAAGCGCCCGAGCTCGACGGTGGCGACGGCGGTCCGGTCACCGCGCGCTTCGACCTGCCACGGGCACACCGCGCCGCGTGGGCCGACGCGCTGCTGCCCGTCGACCCCGTCGCCCACCTCCGTGCCGAGCTGGCCACGCTGGGCATCCAGGAGCGCTTTACGCTCGACGCGGCGCCGCGCACCGGCAAGTCGCCGCGCGCCTTCTGCGCCGCGGTCACCGTGCCCGGCGACGTCCATCTCGTCGTCGCACCGCGTGGTGGCTTGAGCGACGTCGAAGCGCTCTTCCACGAGGCCGGCCACGCGATCCACCTCAGCCATCGCGATCCGCGCGCGTCCTTCGAAGACCGTCACCTGACCGACCGCGCGCACGCCGAGGCGCTGGCCTTCGCGTTGGAGGCGCTGGCCACGCGCGGGATCGCCGACGAGCGTCTCGCCGCCCACCGCACCGCGATGGCACGCCTGCGCGTGCGCCACCTCGCGGCCTCGCTCCTGCACGACCTCGACCTGCTCGACCACGGCCCCGACCATGCGCTGCGCGAGCGTTACGCGCGCCGGATGGCCTCGGCGACCGGCCTGACCTGGCCCTCGGCGCCCTGGCTGACCGCCGTCGACCCGCTGCTCTCCAGCGCCGACTACCTCCGCGCGCTCGCTCGCGCACGAACGCTCAGCGATCCCGCCGTGCTGGTCACGGCGCTCACGACGTAGGCCCCCTCAGACGACCGAGCTACAGCGCCAGGACGAGCTCCAAGGCCTCGTCGACAGCTCGCTGCTCCTCTGACGCAAGCCGTCCTACATGTCGGTCGAGGCGCCGCAGGTCAACCGCACGGGACACGCTGCTCATGGCCGCGCCCGTGGGGAGCCGGATGGGATAGACGTTCGGCCGCGCGTCACTCGGGCCAGTCCGCCGCGACGACGTCCATCTCGTCCATGGCCGCCCGGCGCTCAGCGGTGTCGAGCGGATCCTCGGCTAGGCGTCGTACCTCTTCGGCGGAGAGTGAGCGGAGCCGAGCTTTACGGCGCGCCCGGTCATCCGTTCGCGGCTGGCCTGACGGTCCGTGTCGAGCAAAGGGTCTATGACAACCATTGCTCGACACGGTTCCCCATACGTCTCGAGAAACAGGATCTCTGCGGTCCATAGGTCGAGACGGACGCTCCTACCCCAGCTTGCGCTCGATCGCGTTCAACACCGACTTGCGCGCGTCGTGGCGGCGCTCGTAGTCGCGGACCTTGCGCAACTGCGCGGGCGTGAGGTCGGTCAGGCGCTTGGTGATCTGCGCGGCGGTGAGGTCGTCGTAGCCGAGGATCGGGAAGGTGCCGCCGACACCGGCGCCGACGCGGCGGCGGGCTCGGTCGACGGTGCGCAGGACCGCGTCGCCGGCACCGCCGCGGCCGAGCAGCTGCTCGACGTCGGCCAGCAGCGCCTCGGTCTGCGCGCGGCCGGCGGTGACGAGCGTCGACAGCAGCTCCTCCGCGTCCTTGCGGGTCATCCGCCCGCGGCGCACCGCGTCGTCGACGGTCTCCTGCAGGCGGTCGCTGGTCAGCGTCACCGAGGAGACCAGCCGCTCGCGCAGCGCACCGAGGTGGGCGGCGAGCTCATCGGTGGAGCCG
>JBEVLC010000313.1:0-23582 GCA_040509415.1 Baekduia sp.
CGGGCTCACCCCCGGCGCCCCGTAGCGCGCTAGCTTCAGCGCAACGTTGTGGTGACTACCTTGGCCTTGGCCGCGCCCTTCGCGACGAAGGACACCTTGACCTTGGTCAGGCGACCCTTCGTGCGCTTGGCAACGACAGTGGCGACCGTCGAGGTGGCGATGGTCCTGGTTGTCTTCCGGATGCCGGCGCCGGCGATGGTGACCTTGCCCGCGCCTACACCGCCGACCTTGACGGTCACTGAGCTCCGGCCGACCGCCTTGGACAGCACCTTGAGCGGACACGACGGCGTCTGGATGGCGACCGTGGCGTCAGCGGTCTTGGCGTTGTGACCATCGATCTGCTGGTCGGCGTTCTGGGTGGCCTTGCAGATGTCGGCCTTGTCACCGGAGACCACCAGGATCCCCTTCTTGCCACCGTTGATGTTCAGCGTGAAGCTGCTCACCGGTGCGTCGGGGAGGTGATCGAACGTCGTGACCAGGCGACCAGCGACGACGTTACTGGTGCCCGTAAGCGTCAGGCTGATGCCATTGCCCTTCAGCGGGATCACCAGCTTGGGCAGGGTCTTGATCTGGCGCTTGGATTTGGCGTCGGTGCGCTCGTTCTTGACGAAGTACACCGGCCCCGTCAGCGGCTGATCGAGGATCGGCGTCACCGCGGTGGCGGTGCCGACGATGCTGCTCTTGGGGCACTGCGGATCGGTCGTCGATCCGGCAGCGAACGCGCAGAGGTCATCGGAGACCGAGTTGTCGGGATCCAACGCCAGCGACAGCGGCAGCTTGACGACGACCTTCTCGAGGTTCGCCGCCCCCGCGGGCTGGCGCAGCGTCGCCGAGATCGCCGGGTGCCTGCCGTCGGTCGTCTGCCCCTTGCCGCTGAGGCTCAGCCCCAGCTCGGGCTTCAGCGCCAGGCTGCCGCAGTCGCCAACTTGGAACCGCGTCGTGATCGGCACCGACTGGCCATCAACGGCCGAGAGCGTCGCAGCGATCTGCTTCGGCGCGCACGACGTCGGGTTGATGATGAACCCGGGCTTGTCGACGTTGGCGTCGAGACGCTGCAGCCGGACCGGCACGCCGGAGACGATCGTCGGCAACGGATCGCTGACGACCGTCACATGCGCATCAATCGGGTCTACGAAGATCCGCTGACGCACCACGACCTCGCCGAGATCGAACGGGCCGGCCTTGGCCGGCACCACGACCCGCAGGCTGAACGGCGCATCCTTGTACGGACCCTCGAGGTACACCCGTCCTGGCAGCACGAACGGCGTCGCGCCGGGACCGGCAAACGCCTTGACGATGCCCACCTGCGTGCCCACGTTGTCCTTCAACTGCGCAAGCAGCCCGGTCGGCAGCACCATCGACAGGCCGGTCAACGCCGCGTTGCCGTCCGGCTTCGAGAGACCGAGGGTGAACGGCGAGAACGTCCCTCCCACGGGATTGGTCGTGCCGGCCGTGAACGTGGGTGCGAAGCCGCCCAGACCGCCCGTGCAGCTCTCCTCAAACGCGGATTGGCGGTCAAGGCCGTGGCCAGCCCAGGACGTCAGCCGCGCCGTCGTCGTCTTGGTACCGCACGACGCCGGGGTCACCAGCGGGGCGCGCGAGCCACTCTTGAAAGACAGCTTGATGTCGGAGACGGGCAGTTGCGGGTTGTCTCTGAACGTGGCGGTGATCTGCCCGCTGTCGGCGTCAACGACGAGGTTGCCGCGCAGCTTGACCAGCACGCCACGCTCCTCGTCGGCGAGTGTCACACCAATCCGGAACAGCTCCCCGGACTCCGGGTCGTCCGAGGCCTGCGACAGCACGTACACGCCACCGCTCAGCGGCTGCTTCAGCAACGGCGTCGTGGCCGTGACCGTGCCGACCTTGGAGGACTCGGCACAGGCGACGGGCGCGACGTTGCCGATTCCGAGCTCTGCGTCAGAGCAGGCGCTCAGGCCGTGGGCCGAGCCCGGGTTGATCGCCATGCCCTCCGGCAGGGTCACGACAACGTCCTTCAGGTGCGCCGTGGCCAGGCCGTCGGGATCGATGCTCTGTGGGACGCTAAGGCCAGCGTCGACGCCCGTCGGTGCGTCCGGCTGCAGACTGGCGGGGGTCACGGTGAGCCCAGGCGCGAAGGGCAGCTGATTGCAACCCGTGGTCGCCATGGGCAGGCCGTCCACGTCGTGGTCGAAGCTGCGCGTGATGATGCGGTTGGGCTCCTGCCAGGAGCTCAGCCTCAAGCTGGTGGTCAACGGCGAGCCCGGGCAGGCCGTCGGCAGCGTCATGAACGGGCGCCGCGGTTGACTTGACGGATTGCCGCGGTTCAGGAGGTGAAAGCGATCCGGATCGTGGATCGGGTCCGCAGGCACGCCCCAAAGGGTGATCTTGACGCCCGTGACCGCCACCCCCTGCGACGAGGTCAGGCTCGAAGCGGTCACGTGATATTGCCCGTCAGGCGTCACGCGCGCGTCAAGCACGATGACCACTCCGACTTCCTGGAACGCGAACCGCGCGGCGACGCCGCGTGGGGGGACGACGTTGAAGATGCCCTGCGTGTCGGTGTACTCGAAGTCCGGCCCGAGGATGAGGCTCAGGTCGGCGACGCCGACCTGCGTGTCCGGATCGCACTCAGGCGCCGCATACCTCGTCGCCGTGAGGTCTGCCGACGAGCACATCGGCACCGCGCCGGGGTCGCCGACCAGACCCGGAGGGAGATCGACCACGACGTCCTTGATGTTGCCCGCGGCGACGCGGCGCCCGGCACCGTCGGGCGTCGTCGAGAGCGCGATCGTGGTGCTGACGTCCGGGTGCGCTCCCGCCTGCGTGACACGCACCCCATCGGGGCTGGCCACCTTGCCACTGAAGCCGGTGACGTCGAAGGCATCGGCGTCGGCGTCGACGGCACCGGCCGTGGACACCAGCGCCGCGATCAGAAGCGCGACAGCGACGGCGATCCGCACGAGGCGAGCGGGATTGGTCAGCAGCTGCGAGTTCATCGGCTTCACCGGGCCTTGACCGTCACGGTGACGGTGGTCGTGGAGGTAGCCCCTGAGCGGCGGGCATAGGCGGTCCGCAGCTTGAGCTTGAGCGTGTGATCCCGCTTCAGACGGTGCCGCGCGGCGTCCGTGAGGGTCAGTGGGACGCGATACGTGCCGGCACGCGCGACGGCTCGCGAGCCCGTGCGGACGCCGCGTCCCGAGAGCGTGAGCTTGCCGGCGACCGGCACCCTCACGGCGATGGCGAACCGCGAGCCGCGGACGGCTTTGGTCAGCACCCGCACCGATCGTGCCTGCGCGGCCCGGCGTGGTAGAGGACCATCACCGGGTCCGGTGACCGTCGCGGAGCCCGCAATCGACGAGCCTACATCGATGGCCGGCGCCTTGCCCTGGCAGACGTCGCCCACGCACGAGGGCGGTGGCGGCGCGGGATTCTGGCTCGCGATGCCGCCGCCGATGCGAGCGACGTAGACGTCGCGATCGTCATCGACGTCCTGCCCGACGAGGCGATCTTCGGTCAAGAAGAAGACGCTCGTCCCGTCGGCGCTGACGTCACCGAACGTCGCGTCCGTGACCGTGCCGGGCGTGATCAGTGACAAGGTACCGTCACGCCAAGCGTAGGCGTCCAGCTTGCCGTCCGTGTCACCGACGGTGAGGCGATCGGGCGTGTCGAAGAACACTGTGCCGTCGTCCAGCACGGCACGCGGGTAGTACCGCCCGAGCCCGGGCCCGGTGGAGGTCGACGCCCCACCCAGCTTCGCCGGGGACGACTCGCCTCCCTGCGGATCGCAGGACACGCACCGCAGCCGATCGGTCACGGCGTCATACAGATAGACGGCCGGGCAGCGAGCGGCGTTGCAGTCGGGATCCCGCGTCTCCTGGTCGGTCAGCCGCGACAGCGACTGGAAGGCCAAGTACCGACCATCGGCGGTCATGGACCACTTCGAAGCCCCATTCTCTCCACCAGGGATGCCGCTGGTATCGTGGGCGCGATCGAATTGCGCGACGTCGCGGACGCCCTCGCCTTCACGCCAGACGTACAGATGGGGTGGGCTGTCGACTCCTGCCGGACTCAAGGCGCTTCGCGTGCCGAAGTACACGGTTCGCCCGTCGTCGCTCACGTTCAGCACGGCAGAAGGCTTCGCAAGACCATCTATCGGACGGACCGCAGTCGTCGCGAGCTCGTCCAGCCTTCCGTCCACGTAGCGGTAGAGCCGGTAGGGAATTTGCGTTGGGTCAGGCGCCGCGGGCGCGTCGTCCACCAGCCGTGCGTCATCAGCGAAGAACACGGCAGTTCCGTCCGCGCTGGCCCCTTCGAAAGTCGCGGTGTGATGTTCACCAGGATCGTCGGTCCGCTGGGACTTCGAGATCTCGACGGTGCGGAGACCATCTTCCCGCATGAACAGTTGGTCGAAGGTGCCGAAGAACACCCTCCGCCCGTCAGTCGAGATCGAATGGCTGGTTGGCACGTCGATCACTCGGTCAATGGGATAGTCAGCCGCCAGCGGTGAGCCGTCCGGCTCTATGCCGACCGAACGGATTGCCCCGTCGGCGATGTCGTAGGTGTGAATCATCCCCAGAGCCGGCGGGGTGTCCGCTGTCAGCGGCGCCACATACGCGCTCACGATGACATGGCGGAAGTCGTCGGACGCTGCCCGAAAGAAGTTGCTGGTGCTATTAGACAGATCTGCGTTCCAGAACTCCTCGTTGGCCGACCCCACGACGAAGCGCCGCTCAGCGGTCAGATTGTTCTGGAGGTATATGTTCGCGTCGCCCTCACGCGCGCCGGGTGCAAGCGCGCGGCGGCTCCACACCAGGCTTTGTTTGAGATCCTGCGAGACTCCGCCGACCGCGGTGGAGAAGAGCCCGTATTGGTTGTCCTGCGGCGGCGCAAGGCCGCGGGTGGCCCAGCCGTCGTGCGACCGCGACGCCAGGTAGACCGCGTAGCGTGGCCCGGACTCGGATCCCGGCAGCGGCGCCGGTGAGATGAACGCCAGGCGCTCCCCGTCCGGGGATGCCCGTACGCCGACCAGCTCGGACGGAAGGACGGCGTTGCCGCCCTTGTCAGGCGGGGAGACAAGCTCGTAGGCGCGGCACGCGGAAGGGTCGCCCTCACAATCGGCCTTCGAACTTGGGGGAGCCGTCGATCGCGTCGTGAGCCGGCGGTCGGAGCCGACAGTCGTGCCGGCGCTGTTGTGGGCGACGAGGCGGTAGTGGTAGACGGTCTCTGGCTGCAGGCCTGAGAGCGTCTGAGTGACCGGCGCAGCCGATCGGCCGTTCCCGGCGTCGGCGTTCTGCGCGGCCGGCAGGCTGTCGCCATAGGCGGTCGTGGCGCCGTACTCGAACCAGTAGCTCGTGGTCGAGCCGTTGGGGTTGACGGTGCCCGTCAGTCGGGCTTCGTCCGCCGCGATGTCCTTGGCGACGGTGATGTCGATCGTCGGCGCGAGTGCGAGGGTGGTGTATGACGTCTCGCTGGAGATCGTCGCGGGGTTGAGCGTCGGGGTGGCGACGAGGCGCGTGTAGTACTGGGTGTTGGGCTCGAGGCCTGTGACGTCAGCCGTGACCGGGGTGTCGCTGTTGCCGCTGATCGGCCCCGCGTCGGCCGTCGCCGTCCAGGTCGCCTGGTCGGTGCTGGTCTCGAAGTGGTAGGTGACCGGCTGGCCGTCATGGGCGTTGATGGTGCCGTTGAGCGTCGCCGAGGTTGGGCTGACGGCGGTCGGAGCCGTCACAGCGGCGTCGACGGCGATCGCGGTGTTCAATGTCAGCACGCGTGAGCCGCCGTTGTCGGTGCTGGAGATCGCACCGCTGCTGGAGCGCACGTCGATTCCGCCCGGGGTCGGCAGCGCGGTGCCGTGGGTCTCGACGGTGTTGCCGGCGCTGGTCAGCTCCAGGATCTGGGTGCCCGAGAAGTCCGGCGTGAACTGGCTGACGAAGACGTGGTCGGTCGCCGCGTCGACGGCGAGCGCCTGCGGTGAGAGGTTCAACGTGGCGGGCGCAAAGACACCCTGGAAGCCACCCGAGTTGGTGTACTTCTGCACGCGCGCGTTGCCGGAGTCGAGCACGTACACCGCACCGGTCGAGTCGATTGCCACGCCGGTCGGGGCCGACAGCTCGCCATAGCCCGAGCCCGCGACACCGAACTGGGCCTCGTAGACACCGGCGGCCGAGAAGCGCTGGATGCGGTTGTTGTCACGATCGGCGACGAAGACCTTATGGCTGGTCGGGTCGACGGCGACCGCGATCGGCGAGGCGAACTCGCCGTCGCCGCTACCCGGCGTGCCGAACTGACTCTGGTACGCACCCGCAGCAGAGAACTTCTGCACCCGGTTGTTGCCGGTGTCGGCAACGTAGACCGAGCCATCGGACTGATCGATCGCCACACCACCCGGGTTGCCGGCGAACGTGAACTGCCCATCCCCCGTGCCGCTGGCGCCGAACTGCGCCTGATAGGCACCCGCCGCGTCGAAGCGCTGCACCCGATCGGCGCCGGCGTCGACGACGTAGATGTCACCGTTGCCCTGCCGGACCGCCACCCCGCCGGTCGGCGCCGACAGCTCGCCATCACCGCTCCCGGCAACGCCTAACGTCGAGACGACCTGCCGGGGATCGGCGCTGGCCACCGACACCATCACCATGAAGATCACGACCAACGCGACCGCGAACCTGCGAATCATCAAGACGTCTCCTTGTGCAACTCAGACAAACAGCCCACGAACGCGCCGGAGCGCAGGGCCTTGGGCTTAGAAATAGCGACCAGCGCCGCCACGACCGGAATGGCGGCGGGCGATCGACGTGTGGAAGCGGGCATCGCCGCGACTCGGGTGATCAGGCTCTTGCGGACCATCGCCGTCTCAGCAGCCTTGGAACGTCGCGCATCAGCCAGGTACCTGGCGAGCGTCCGCTCCGACGACGCGCCGCGGCACGCCGCGCCGCCTGCCCGGCGGCCGGCGCTCACCCCGGCCGCCGACGCGGCGGAGATCGCCTTCGGAGCCGAGGTCGCAACCTTCGTGGGCTGCTCCACCGTGCCGTGGTGATCACTGCCACACCCGGACAGAAGTACAGCCAGTCCGACAACCACCAGCGCGACGAAGCGTCGACCTCTCACGGGACATCCTCCGTGCTGATGTCTGGTGGCCTTGTCGCCCCGACAACGATCACACGGTCGTTGGTGTCGACCGCCATCTCAGACCGCTTCTCGCTCGCGTTCGACCACGCGCTATTAGTCAGCCGCGGCGCGTCGGACCGCAGGTCGCGCAGCGTGCGCGCCGCCTCCTCGCCCCGCGCCGTCAACATCCAGGCGTTGGTCCGGCCCTCCTTGCGGCGGCTGACCATGCCCGCGCGCTCCAACCGGCTCAGATGCCGGCTGATCTGGCTCTCGTGCCGCACATCCACCGCTCGCGCGATGTCGATGTTCGCCGCGCCCGGGTGGCCGTTGAGGTACCGCAAGGTCTGGCCCGTGAGCTCGGTCACCAGCAGCCCGCGGTCCTCGCTGTCGCCGACCACCGCCGGAGTCCAGCGGGTGCTGTAGGCGATCGTGCCGCCGCGCCCGGCGGCCCGCGCCGCGGCCTGGCGGCGGCCGGCGAAGGGGACGAGCATCAGGTAGATCGCCGCGCCGGCGAGATCGGCGAGCGAGCTGTTGGGGTCCTCGGTCAGCCCGCGCAGCGCCAGTTCCCACACGCCGCCGATGGCGCCGGTGAGCACCGGCTCCTCCAGCAGCGGCTGGGCGGGCGCGTCGGCCAGCAGGCCGGCGACCTGGGCGATCGCCGCGCGACGCAGCGCGATCGTCTCGCGGCCGGCGCCGACCGCCGAGACCAGGCACAGGTGGGCCAGGACGCGATCGGCGTCCCACGCGCCGAGCAGCGCCTGGGCGGTGGCGACCACGCGATCCTCCCATTCGGGACCGGCGTCGGCGACCGCCTCGGCAAGATGGGCCGCCAGCCGGCCGAAGGCCTCCTGATGGGCATCGACGAAGCAGGCGTCGCGGTCGGTGTAGAGCTCGTAGAAGGTGCGGCGCGAGACGCCGGCGCGCTGGCAGATGTGGTGGACGCCAGTCGCGGCCGCGCCGACCTCCGCCGTCAGCTCCCCCATCGCGGCGACCAGCCGGTCGCGCTGGGTCGGCGCGCCGGCGGCGATGCCGACGCGGCGCACCGGGCGCCGGTGGTCGGCCTCCCTCCCCTGCGCAACGGCAGGGGCCATCGATGCCCTGCGAACAGGAACAGCGGACACGTCTTCTCCTCCAACAGTGATCTCTCAACCCGCGGCGAGGTCTCCTCACGCTCGCCGCCTCCCACATCAGCGCCGCTGCCGTGACGGCAACCACCAACGCTGCTAGCACCGTAAACGGGCCGATGTGTGAAGTCAAGTTTCTACGATATGAATTTTTTGTGGATGCCGCCCGAGAGCGCCGTGCTCACGGCGCGAGACCAAAGAACCAGGCGTCGCCGAGCGCCGTGAGCGCGATCCGCTCCGCAGCCCGCCCCACACGCTCCCCGGCCGCGCGCCGGCGCTGCACTTCGGCCACGACGCGCCAGAGCGTCGGGCCGTCGCGGCGAACCGCGGCTTCGCGCACCAGCACCTCCAGCTGCTCGTCGCCGCCCTCGGCATCCAGCAGCGCCTCCAGCGCCTCGGCGCTCAGCGGCGCGTGCCGCTCGACGGCCTGGACGTCTGCCGGCGGCGGCATGTCGCTAAATGGCGCCAAGGCAAAGGTCGCCAGCTCCTGACGGCGCGCCAGCAGCGGCTGATCGGGCTCGTGGCGCAGGCCGTCGACCGCGATGCCGTCGATCGCCGTCAGCACCATCTCGATGTCGACACCACCGGCCGACGGCAGCGCCTTGCGCGTCGCCAGCGCATCCAGGACCGGGGCACGCACGACATCGCGCGCGGTCCGGGCACGGCGGCTGGCGGCCGGCACGTCGCGCAGGCAGACCAGCGCCCAGGCGCGATCGCAGTCGAGGATCGCCAGATACGTCGTCAGCGCGGCGGCGGCCCCGCGCACCCAGTCGGCTTCGGCGCGCAGCGCATGCAGGATCTGCGGGATCGCGTAGGCGGCGGCGATGTCGTAGGCCCACATCAACGCCTCCTCCTTGCTGGCGAAAGTGTCGAAGAACATCCGGGGCGTAACGCCCGCCCGCTCGGCGATCGCCTCCTCGGCGACCTGGTCGTAGCCGTGCTCGGCGATCTCGCGCACCGCCGCGTCGACGATCCGTGCCCGGCGATGGAAGGCCTGCGCCTCGGCGGGCAGCTCCTCCAGCTCGGTCGCGTCGATTGAGGCAACGCTGCTGTTTCCGAACATCAGCGGATATTAGCCCGATGTCAAATTTCTGCGATCGAGATATTTTGCAATTGGCGCCGGAACACCCCTCCGCGACCTCGGCGGCGAGTATCCTTGCGCGCGTATGGCGTCCGCCCGCCCAGGTCCCTCTCGCCAGCTGCCGCGCGGCCGTCACACGCTGGATGCCGAGACCGTGGCCGCCCAGCAGCGCGCGCGACTCCACGAGGCCGCGGTCGAGCTGCTCGCCGCGCGCGGCTACAGCGCCACGACGGTGCAGGACATCACCGCTGCGGCGGGCATCTCGTCCATCACCTTCTACGAGCTGTTCTCGGGCAAGTCCGAGCTGGTCCTGGATGCCTTCGACGCGCTGATCGCCTCGGCGTGCGCGACGCTGCGCGACCGTCCGGCGGCCCACGGCGAGCTGCGCGTGCGGCTCGCGGCGGCGCTCACCGCGGTCGTCGAGGTCATCCTCGCCCAGCCCGCCGCCGCCCGCATGGCGCTGGTCGAGGTCGCCGCCGTCGGCCAGCCCGGCCTGACCCGGCGTCGCGCGCTGACCAGCGGCCTGCACGAGCTGCTGCGCGGCGCGGCCACCGTCGACGGCGCGCCGGCGATGTCGGAGGCGGCGCTGACGGTGCTGGCCGGCGGAACCCTGCACGTCTTCGACGGCCATCTGCGTGCAGGGCGGCTGCGGCCGCTGCGGCCTGCCGCCACGGAGCTGGCCACCTGGGGCGCGATGTACGAGAGCGGCTCGCCGCGGCGCCTCCCGGCGCCCGATCCGCTGCGCGTGCCGCCGCCGGTGATCGTGCCGTCACCGTTGCCGCGCGGGCGCCACGGGCTGCCGTCCGGATACGTGCGCCGCCATCAGCGCGCCCGGATCCTCGACGCGGTCCTGGAGGTCTCGGCCCAGCACGGCTTCGAGGCCGCCTCGGTGCGGGAGCTGATCGTCGCCGCGGGGCTCTCGACGGAGGCGTTCTACAGCCACTTCCCCTCCAAGGAGGACGCCTGGGACACGGTCTTCGACCAGGCGTTCGTCGAGCTTTTCGCCGCGGTCTGGCATGCGGCACTGGCCGAGTCCGACCGGACCGCGAAGGTCACCGCCGCGGTCGACGCAGCGCTGGGCCTGCTCGCCGCCAGCCCCGAGCAGGCCCGCCTCCTGCTCGTCGACGCGCCGACGGCCGGCCGTGCCGGCCTTCCCGCGATCGACGACGCGCTGAAGGCGTTCACGCGCGTCGTCGGGGGCGCCACCGCGGGGCCCAAGGCCCTGCCGAAGTCCCTGCCCGGTGCGATGGCCGCCGGGATCGCCGAGCTGGTCGGCGGCTGGGTGCTCGACGGGCGCGCGACGCAAGTGCCCGAGCTGCACGCGGCGCTGGTCGAGATCATCCTCACCCCGCCGCTCGGGCTGGCGGCCGCGGCCCGCGCCGCCGATGCCGGGGCCACGTCCCGCGATGCCGCGGAGCCCACTACGGCCCGCGACGATCGCCAGTTGCTGATGGACGCCTTCGCCGAGGCCGTAGCCCGCGATGGCCTCTCGGCGACGCGGCTGTCGGACGTCGCCCAGCAGGCCGGCGTTGAGCTTGACGTCGCCCAGACGCTCTTTGCCGACGAGCTCGACTGCGCGGCCCAGGCCTTGAACGCTTGGGCCGGCCGGCTCGTCGTCCTCGCCGCCGGCGCGTTCCTGACCGCCGCGGGGGACCCGCCCCTGGCCGCCCATCGCGCGCTCGAAGCGGCGTTGACCTACATCGCGCGCACGCCCGCGCTCGCGGCGCTGGTCGTCACCGACGAGCCCGAGCTGATCCCCGCGGTCACCGCGATGCGCGACCGCTACATCTCGCTGTTCTTCCAGCTCATCGCCGTGCAGGTGCCCGTCGGCGACCAGGAGGCGCCACAGCCGCTGGCCACGCTCGCAGTGGTCCTGGACGGCGTCATGGCCGTGCTGCGCCGCTTCTCCCAGCAGGGGCGGATCGCCGAGCTGCCCAGCGAGCTGCCGACGCTCAGCCTGCAGGCGCTGACGCCGTTCTTCGGCGCCGACGAGGCCCGGCGGGTCGCCGAGCCGGCCATCGCCGCACGCTGACCTCGCGCACTCCCGTTTGAGAAACGCTCACGGCTCCCCGAGAGCCGTGAAAGTCTCTCAAAATCCGCTGGATTTCCAGTGAAGGCCACGCGTATGGTGACACGCATGGGTCACGACGGTTTACCCCTAGCAAGCTTTGTCGCTCACGACGACGCCGAGACCCTGATCGAGACCGTCGCGGCGTTCACCCGGCGTCTGTTCCACCGTGCTGCGGTGGCGTTCATGGGCGCCGAGGGCGACAGCCCGCTCGCACTGCACGCCGCGCTGGCGAGCATCCTGACCGACGCCGCCAACGCCCCAGAGATGACCTACATGTCGGTCATCGAGCTGCCTCGCCTCGGCCCGCCGGCCCACGAGCGCCACGCCCGCATGATCGCGCTCTTCGGCGAGCTGCTCGCCCCCGGCTTCGCGGCGATGGACCGCCAGCCGCCCAACCCCGAGACCCTCGCGCTCTGCCTCGGCGGCAGCGTGTGGGAGACGCTGCGCCGCCACGCCGCCGAGCGCCGGCTGCACGAGCTCCCCGACGCATTGGCCGGCCTCAGCTTCGTCTGCGTGAGCACGATCTACGGAAGCCAGGAAGCCCGTCGCGTCAACGGGCTTGCCCACGACGTCCACCGGCCCGCGGCGACGGACGCGTTTGGATTCTTTTCGTAGTACAATATTCGCCGGGATATTCACGGGTCGGCACGCAAGCACGGCGTCGCCGACGAGGACATCCTTCACGCCATCGACCATGCGCTTGCCATCGAGGACATCGGCGAAGACCCAGACCGCTGGCTCGTCCTCGGCCCCGATCGCGCCGCCAACATGCTCGAGGTGGTCGTGCTGACCACCGCCGAGCGAACCCAGCTTGCGATTCACGCGATGCCGATGCGCCCGATCTACGAACAGCTGTTGCGACCATGAGCAAACCTACCCACGGCGATACCGAGTCCGAACGGACGATCATCGACGCCGAAGTACAGCGGCTCGCTGATGAGGCCGAGCGCGGGTATGACGTCGATGCCCTCATCGCACGGCGCGGCAAGCGTGGGCGGCCGGCGCTCGGTTCAGCCCCCGCCAGCGTGGAGTCGGTTCGACTCGATCCCGAGCTCCGTGACCAACTCACTCAGCGCGCCAAGGCCGACGGAACAACCCCCTCAGAGCTCATTCGCCAGGCGCTCCGCGACTACCTCCACGCGGCCTAACCCACCCACGCGACGGACGCGCCTGTTGGGGGCAGGCGCGTCCGCGCGATGGGGGAGAGATCGTGGCTGCTAGGAGCGCACGTTGATGATGCCGGCGAGCTCGGTGTCGTCGGAGGCGTTGCCGACGTAGACCGGGACGCGACCGGCGGGCGTCACCCACTGGTTGCTGCTCTCGTCCCAGTAGGACAGCGACCGGCGGGGGATGGTGATCGTCACCTTCCGGGCCTCACCGGGCTCGAGGCTGACGCGCTCGAAGCCGGCGAGCTGGCGCGCGGCCGTCTCGACCGCGGTCGGCAGCGGGCCGAGGTAGGCCTGGGCCACGGTGGCGCCGGCGGTCCGGCTGCGGTTGCGGACCGTGAACGTCACGGTGACGTCGCCCTGCGGCGGCTTGCTGTGATCGTGGCCGGCGCGGTGGGCGCGGTGCTTGCTCTTATGGTGGCGCTGCGGGTGGTGCCTTCTCCCCTTGTTGTTGTGGTGCTTGCCGTGGTCGCTGCGGCTGCCCTCGTTAACCCGCAGGTCGCTGTAGTCGAACTCGCTGTAGGAGAGCCCGTGCCCGAAGGCGTAGGACGGCGTCTGGCCGTTCTTGAGCAACCCCTTGTAGCCGACGAAGATGCCGGTGTCATCGTCGGCCGTCGGGCCGGGCGAGATCGGCGGGACCTGGCTCTCGTCACGCGGGATCGTGACCGGCAAGTGGCCTGACGGGTTGACGTCGCCGAACAGGACCCCGGCGATCGAATCGCCCTGCTCCTGGCCCGGATACCACGCCTGCAGGATCGCCGGAACGCCGTCCTCCCAGGTCGAGGTCAGCACGGGCGATCCGGTCTCGATGACCACCGTGGTGTTCGGGTTGGCCGCCGCCACTGCGCGGATCAGCTGGCCCTGATCGCGCGGCAGCTCGAGGTTCGGGCGGTCGAAGCCCTCGCTCTCGTAGTCGCGCACCACCACGACGGCTTCGTCGGCCGACTTGGCGCTGTCGACAGCCGCCTGCATCGCGGGCGACAGGATGTCGTCGGCATGGGACCAGAAGAACCGGATCTGGCCACCTTGGTAGGTGTTGGCAGCCGGCGCGCTGTACTCGATCTCGACCGAGTGCTGCTCACCGGCGACCAAGTGCACCGTCTCGCTCTCCGACGACAGCTCGCCGCTGTGGGTGACCAGCGGCTGACCGTCGAAGGTCAGCGTGGCGTCGCCACGCGCGGTCAGGCCGAGCGTGTAATCGGCGGTCGCCGGCGCGGTCAGGTCGCCGCTCCAGCGTGCCGAGAGGTCACCCAGTAACGCGAAGTCGCCGGTGACCGCCTTGGACTGCGTCGCCTTCGGGGAGGCGGCGTTGAACCCCGGGAAGTTCATGAACCCGAAGTTGACGCTGACGTTGGGGTCGACGTTGGTGAGCTCCGGCGTGCCGGAGAACGTGGTGTTGCCCCAGTACTCGGCGTCGAGTCCGTGCTCGCCCGGGCTGCCGCTGGTCGGCGTCAGCACGGAGGAGGGCACAGGCGCCGGGCCGGGCAGCAGGTCGCCCTCGTTGATCCCGTCGGTGCCGGGCGAGTAGGTGACGTCGGTGCCGCTGCCGGCGCGGTTGCGGAGCCCGTCCAGCGGACTGACCTCGGCGGTCGGGTGTGAGATCTCCGACGAGCCGCCGCCCTGCGCCGACGTGTTGTCGGCGTCGGGGCCGATCACTGCCAGCGAGGTCAGCTTCTGGTGGTCAGGCTTCAGCGGCAGCGCGTCGTCCTTGTTCTTGAGCAGGACCGAGCCCTGGTCGGCGACGCGACGGGCGACCTCGCGGTGCGCGGCCTCGTCGAAGCGGTTGCTCTGCACCGGGTTGGTCAGCAGGCCGAGGCCGACGATCGCTCGCAGGATGCGCCGGGCCATGTCATCCAGCCGCGCCTGCGGGACCTCGCCGGCCGCCACGGCGGCGACGAGCTTGCCGTCGAAGTTCGCGGTGTCGGGCCCTTGGTCGCCGGGCTGCTCCTGATCGAGGCCGTTGTTGGCGGCCTGCACGGTGCTCGGCGTGGCGTTGTAGTCGCTCATGACGAAGCCGCGGAACCCGTCGTCGCCCTTGAGCAGGGTGTTCATGAGGTCGTTCTCACAGGAGAACGTGCCGTTGACCTTGTTGAACGAGCACATCGCGGCGCCCGGGTGGCCTTGCTGCACACCGATCTCGAAGGGCCTGTTGTAGACCTCGCGCAGCGTGCGCTCGTTGACGAGCGCGTCGATGGTGAAGCGGTTGGTCTCCTGGTTGTAGACCACCCAGTGCTTGAGGGTGGCGACCAGGCCGGGGTTGGACTGCATGCCCCGGATCGACTGGGCGCCCATCAGCCCGTTGAGCAGCGGATCCTCTCCGAAGCCCTCGAAGGCGCGGCCCCACAGCTGGGAGCGGACGACGTCGACGCTCGGAGCGAGCTGGAAGTTCTGACCGGTGTGGAAGGCCTCGTCGCCGATCGTCTCGCCGATCAGGTGGACCAGGTCGCGATCGAAGCTCGCCGACATCGAGGTCGCCGACGGGAACTGGGTGGAGCGCTGGTCGATCGTCGGGTTGGCGATCCGCACCCCGACCGGGCCGTCGGACATCGTCTGCGCCGGGATCCCGAGCCGCGGGATCGCGGGCGTGAAGAAGCCGTAGTTGTTGTTGAGCTGGCCCATCGCGAGCTGGGCCTTCTCGTCGTTGCTCATCTGCCCGAGGATCTGGTCGACCTGCGCCTCGACCGCGGGATCGTCGTCCCACGTCGTGGGATCGGCCTGTGCCGCCTTCGCGACATCAGGCGTTCGGACCTTCGGCGCGAGGAACCGCTGGTCGCTCTGGCGCGAGCGCTGGTCTCCATGCCGCGGCGCCGCATTGGCGACCGACACCACCAGCACGGCCGAAGCCATCAGGGCGATAGCGGCGAACGCCACCAGGCGCAACCGCATGAACGTGCTCATCGTGACGCTCCTCTGAGGGTGGGTGAGGCGACTCGTCCGCACCCCGCTGGCTTCACGTCAATGCCGCATGAGGAGAACGCCGGCTGCAGGAACCGTGGAGCTTGCGGCAGTCAAGTGAGACAGAGGCCGTGCAGCGGTCGTCTCGCGGGTGACCGGGCGCGGAGTCGCGGTTGACGGCGGCGGTCGCACGCCGTTCATCTGGGCGCAAGGGAGCTCTCCACGGCGATGTCGTCGATCCACAACACGACCCGTGGGACGTAAGGCACACGCTGCTGGCGCGCGATGCACCACACCTCGACAACCCATTCGTCGTAGCCGTGCGTTGCGACGAGACACGCAAGCTCGATCTCGGCGATTGCGCGCTTGTCCTCAGCTGCGAGGACCCAACGGTCATCGTCGCGTCCGACGATGACCGCGAATCGTGCGACCAAGAGTTGCTCGAGGGCCGCGCTGGCCATCGAGGTGCTGCTTGCATGCCGTACGAGAAGCGCCTGGCAGAAGCGTTTACGGCTCATTGAAGTCATCAACCAGGCATAGGGTGCGGCCTGCTCATATTCGTCCCCCCGCCCGAGCACCGAAACCGGAACGGATGGGTGCCTCACGTCCGGTGTCTGGCATACCTTGCCTGCAGTCGTGGCCGTGACCGAAATCTCGCACCGCAAGCACTTCGGCGCCTACTACACCCCTCCCGCGATGGCCCAGGCGCTGATCGATTGGGCGGTGCGTTCTCCCGCCGACACGGTGCTGGACCCGTCCTTCGGCGGCCTCGCGTTCCTCACCGCAGCGAACCGTCGGCTGCGCGAGTTGGGATGCCCCCAGCCGGCGCTCCAGCTTTACGGAACAGACCTCGACGAAGCGGCGTTCGCCAAGGCGGCCGATGTCGCCGCCCTCGGTGCGACGCTCGTTCATCGCGACTTCCTGCGTATCGCGGCGGATGGCCGACTGCTTCCGCGTACCACCGCGGTAGTCGGCAACCCGCCCTACGTCCGGTACCAAAGCTGGAAGGAGGCTCGAGAGCGAGGCCGTGTCATCGCCGCCAATCACGGCGTGCGGTTGACCAGGATGGCCAGCTCATGGGCGCCCCTGTTGCTTCATGCCGCCGACTTCGTCGCCCCTGGTGGCCGATTGGCCCAGGTCCTGCCAGCTGAGCTCATTCACGCTCAGTACAGCGAGGGAGTCCTCGACACGATCTGCGCAGGGTTTGGCCGCGTCGTAGTAGCCATGTTCGACGAGCACGTGTTCCCGGGCGCTCAGGAGGAGGTCGTTCTGTTGTTGGCCGACAACCGCGGCGGGCACACCGACGGCGTTGAGGTCTTGTCCTTCCGCGACCTCGCCGATCTTGCGATCCCCTCGGTGCCCAAGCGGACACAGCATGTCGACAGCGAGCACAAGCTCTTGGCCGGCCTGCTGGAGCCGGGGACGGTCGCACTCTACGACCGTCTGCGTGCCAGCGATCAGACCCGTTTGCTCGGCGAACTGGCCTCCGTGGACATCGGCGCCGTCACAGGCAGCAACGAGTTCTTCATCCGGCCGGCCAACGAGCTTTCTGCGCGTGGCATTCCTGAAGGGCTCCTGCGCCCGGCGATCGCCAAGGCGACGGAGATCCCTGGCGCACGGCTGCGCACCGACGAGGTCAGCCGACGGATGCTCGTGGTCGAGGCCAAGTCCTACGCTCACACACACGCGATGAGCGCGCTCATCTCCGAGGGCGAGACGGCCGGCTTCCACGAGCGTTACAAATGCAGGATCAGAACACCGTGGTACGCGATCCCGGCGCCCCAAGTCGCCAGTCCTCCGCACTTGTTCCTGACCTACATGTCAAGCGACGTGCCGCGGCTCGTGGCCAACCAGGCCGCCGCGCTCAGCACCAACACGGTGCACGCCGTACGACTGCTCAACGGCACCGATCCCGGCGGCCTGGCTGCAAGCTTCTACAACAGCCTTACGCTGCTCTCAGCCGAGCTCGTGGGCCGTTCCTATGGTGGCGGTGTGCTCAAGCTCGAACCGACAGAGGCCGAGCGCATCGTGATGCCACGCCCTTCCAAGGCCCACAAGGGCCTCCTGCAGGACGCCGACCGCCTGCTTCGGGCACGCCGTCACGACGAGCTGCGCGCCATCATCGATGAAGCCATCCTGGTGAAGGATCTCGGCCTGAGCGGTCAAGACGTCGAGCATCTGCGTGACGCTGTCGACCGCCTGCGCGGTCGGCGGCGTGCCCGTGCCACACGCCGGGCTCGCTGAGCTACGGCAAGCTCCGCAGCGTCGTGCACACCTGCGCGAGGACGCGATCTAGCTCGATGTTCGGGGCGCTCAGCTTCTTGACTTCATATGCGGCGTGAGTCTCGTCCCAGCCGTATGCGCAGAGCCCCACTCCATCGAACCACGTCGTTGCGATGTGGGCGAAGCGCTCGGTGGCCCTCAGGTCGCTGTCGTCGCGCACACGGACGCTCAGAAAGAGGTAGCACTGGGGATCGGTCGCACGCAGCCATTGACTGAGGTTGGAGGTCGCGCCACCGCCCTGACCCTGCAGGCGGGCAACTTCACCCTTCAAGTCGATGTTCTTGAAGGACGCTTCCTTGATGCGCTTCTCCAAGTCGGCGCTGCCCGCACGGCCATCGACGTGCGGCTGAGCAGCGTTGCGCGGATGCCTTGGAATCCCTGTTGCCTTGGTCTCGACCGCCAGCCTGACGGTGCCGGTCGGTGGATAGGCGACATCGAGCATGTGCCGCGGGAAGGACAGGCCCGGCACGTTGGGACGCGAGTGCAAGGTCTTGCCTGAGCATTTCTCAAGCAGCCGTGCAAGGACATCGTTGAAGTAGTCCCCTTTGCCGTTCTGGATATCGCCTTGGTCGGCGACCCCCTGCGCAACGAGCGCATCGAAGGCCTGCATCGCCCCCAGGAAGTTGGGCTCTGCCTGCAACCACGTCGAGTAGCCCGCCACCTCGATCGTGGCGTAGGACGCCACGAGCGGAGCCCGCCCCGGCTTCTGGCTGGTCTGCCTGCTCTTCGTCTTGACGTTCCGCGCCATGATGCGCGCGGACGCTATCGGGATAGACCGACCTGCGTGTGCAGCCAGGCCTGCGGGGCGTCGCGAAGACGCCGCCCCCGAGACGCGGCCCTTCAGCCCGGCAGCCGCCGGTCGGTCTGCTCGTCGGGGATCCCGTTGAAGTAGCGGTCCAGGACGCGCTGGAAGAGTGGCTCACCGGGAGCGACGCGGACAAAGAGCGTCATCGATGAGCGGAGCTTCATGGCGTCGACTGGCCCGAAGATCTCCTCGGCGGTCGAGTCCGTGAGCTCGGCGACGACGCGGGTCGCGTCAAGGAGCCGCGGTCCGAGGGTCGGGTCGCTCAGGTAGGCGCGGGCTTCGGCGAGCGAGCCGATGGCGTACATCTTGGCCATCGGGCTCCGGCCGAGCCCGGCGATCTGCGGGAAGACGAACCACATCCAGTGGCTGACCTTGCGCCCGACGCGCAGCTCGGCCAGAGCGGTGTCGTAGGTGCGGTCGGCGTCCTGAGCGTCGATGAAACGGCGGAGGGAGAACGATCCGGGTCGTCTCATGGTGACTAAGTAACCACGAAACGCCCCGGACCCACGTGCCCCGCGCCGCCGCAACCCCTACGCCGCCTGGAACACCGCCGCATCGAGGGGCGCGGCGGTCTCGCCATGCGCGGCGGCGACGGCGGCGTGCACGATCTTCCCGTCCGCCACGTTGACGCCGTCGGCCAGCCCCGCATCGGCGGCGACCGCGCCCGCCACACCCCGCGTCGCAAACGCGACCACATACGGCAGCGTCGCGTTCATCAGCGCCTGCGTCGAGGTTGACGGCACCGCACCGGGCATGTTCGCCACGCAGTTGTGCACGACACCATCAACAACGAACGTCGGCTCGTAGTGCGTCGTCGGGCGCGAGGTCTCAAGGCAACCACCTTGGTCGATCGAGACGTCAACGACGACCGCGCCCTCGCCGAGCAGCGCGAGATGCTCGCGGCGGACGACGTGCGGGGCCAGCGCGCCCGGGGCCAACACCGCGCCGATGACGACGTCGGCATCGGCCAACTCGGTCTCGATCGCCAAGTCGCTGGCGGCGACGGTGCGCACGCGCTGGTCGAACAGCCCTGCCAGCTCGCGCAGCCGCGGGACGCTGCGATCGATGACCACCGTGTCGAAGCCGAGGCCGAGCGCGACGCGCGCGGCGTTCTCGCCGACCGAGCCGCCGCCGATGACGACCGCCCGCGCGGGCCGGACGCCGGGCACGCCGCCGGCCAGCACACCGCGCCCGCCCTGATGGGCCAGCAGGTGCGCGGCCGCGAACTGCGCCGACAGCCGGCCCGCGACCTCCGACATCGGGGCCAGCAGTGGCAGCCGGCCGCTGCGATCGGTGACCGTCTCGAAGGCGATCGCCGTCGCGCCCGACTCCTGGATGCCGCGCGTCAGCGCGAGGTCCGGCGCGAGGTGCAGGTAGGCGAAGAGGACGTGGTCGGGGCGCAGGCGCGCGACCTCCTCGGGCTGGGGCTCCTTGACCTTGACTACCAGCTCGGCCTGGGCCCACAGCTTGTCGGCATCGGGGACGAGCGTCGCGCCCTCGGCGGCGTAGGCGGCGTCGGGAAAGCGCGAGCCGAGGCCGGCGCCGGCCTGGACGAGGACCTCGGCGCCCGCGCCCACCAACTCGCGTACGCCGGCCGGCGTCAGCGCGACGCGTCCTTCTCCGGGCTTGATCTCGGTGGGCACTCCGATGCGCATGACGGCGGTCCTTGGTCGATCGTGGGGTGGCCGGAAAAGCTCGACGACCGAAGCGCTTTCCGCAAGAGTTCGACGACAACAGCTAGATTTTCGCAGTCATGGACGAGATCGACCGAGAGATCCTCAGAACATTGGCCGCCAACGGGCGCGCCAGCCACGTTCTCCTCGGCCGCCAGGTCAACCTCAGCCCCAACGCCGTCGCCGATCGCATCCGCCGCCTGGTCGCCGACGGCGTCATCACCGGTGTGCACGCCGCCGTCGACGCCCGCGCGCTCGGCCTCCCGATGACCGCGCTGATCGACGTCCGCCTCAGCCCGTCCACCACGCCCGACGATCTCGAGCGCACCGCCGGCGAGCTCGACGGCGTTCAGGAGATCGCCTTCCTCACCGGCCGCTTCGACTTCCAGCTCCGCGTCGCCTGCCGCGACGCCGCCGACCTCGACCGCCTCCTGCGCGAGCTCCGCGCCTCGGGCGGCGTGGCGGAGACCGAGACGCGCTTGGTCTTGCGCGACTTGTTGCGGCGGACGCTGCCGGGCTAAGCCCGGCGCGCGCCCAGCTCGACGCGCATCGCCTGCGCGAGCCGCCCGCCGAGCACGTGCGAGACACCGCCGACGTCAACCGTGATCGGCCCGCCGAACGGCTGACGGTCGGCGATCTCCAGATCGCAGCCGAGCGCGATGCCGCGCTCATCCAAGTACCGCAACATCTCGGAGTTGGAGTCCGACACGCGCGCGAAGCGACCGTGATCTCCCGGCTGCAGATCGGCGAGCGACGCAGTCTCGCCCTCGTCGATGATCAGATGCTCGTCCGGGATCGGGTCGCCGTGAGGATCGTGCGTCGGGTTGCCGAGCTTGGCGGCGATGCGCTGCTCGAGGTCCTCGGAAAGGACGTGCTCGAGCGCCTCGGCCTCCTCGTGGACACGGTCCCACGGAACCCCGAGATGCTCGGCGAGGAACAACTCCAACAACCGGTGACGGCGCAGGACCGCGAGCGCGCGCTGCTGCCCAACCTCGGTCAGCTGCGCGCCGTGGTAGGGAGCGTGATCGACGAGGCCCATCCCCGCGAGCCGCTTGACCATGCTCGACGCCGACGCCGGGGTGACACCCAGCCGCTCGGCGAGATCGTTGGTCGTCACGCCCGCGGCACTGCGCCGCGCCAGGGCGTAGATCGCCTTGACGTAGTCCTCGACGGCCTGCGACAGCTCCGTCCGGGTCGCGCCATGCGCGGCAGCCGCCATCAGATGCTAACCAACAGACCGGTTGCGAACATCAGCGCCATCCCGGCAAGCAAACCACCTACGGCGCCTGGATGCAGCACACGACCATCCTCGTCACGCAGCGACGGCGTGAGTTGGACGATGACTTGGATGATGGCGCCGGCCCCGAAGCCGAACAGGAAGGCGGCGATGCTGGAGTTCAGCGCGGCGGCACCGATCCACGCGCCGAGGATCGCCGGCGCGCCGGCCAGCACGCCGAGCACCGCCAGCCGACCGACCGACGGGCGCTCGTGGGCGATCGGCGCGACAATCGCGAGACCCTCGGTGGTGTTGTGGATGGCGAACCCGACGACCAGGAACGCGCCCAGCGCGAGCGCGCCGACCGAGTAGGCAGAGCCGATCGCGACCCCTTCGCCGAGGTTGTGCAGGCCGATGCCGGTCGCGACGAGCAGCGCCAGCGTGCTGCCGCTGGCGCCCGCCGCCTGCGCCGCGCGACGGCGCTGCGCCAGCCAGCTCGACACGCCGGTCAGCGACAGGTACGCGACCGCGGCGCCGATCGGTACGAGCGCCGCACCACCGAACGCCTGCGAACCGGTGCCCGCGAGCTCGAAGCCTTCGAGCGTCGCGTCGATGGCCAGGAAGGCGAGCAGGCCGATGGTCAGCGCCATCACGACGCGCAGCCCGGTCGGCGGGATGCGCCGGATCCACGGCAGCCAGAGCATGCCGAGCGCGATCGGGATCACGCCGACGTAGAGCCCCAACAACGCCATCAAGCCGAAGAACGACAGGTCGCCGTCCGGCGTCTGGACCGCGGCATCGATCGCGTGCGCGATCGTCGCGCCGGTCGAGGACATGAGCGCGACCTCGTAGGCCTCCCCCTCCACCCACGGCTGCTGGACCCGGACCTTGGCGGTCTCCAGCCGGCCGATCGGCTCCTCGGCGCCGGAGAACTGCGCGAAGGCGTCGTTGACCTGCGCCTGGGCGATCCGGACCGCGTCGGGCCCGTCGTTGCGGACGGTCAGCTCGATGATCCCGGGCTTGAGCACGGTCTTCTCGACGACGAGCTCCTCGGCCGGCGGGCCGCGCCGCTCGCCGAGACCCGGCCCGTCAAACGCCACGAACGCGACGAGCGCCACCGCGATCAACGCCAACGGCACCAGCCCGAGCAGCCACACAGACCGCTCGCGCGGCACGAGCTGCTCCGGCGACGAGCTCCCCGACACCATCAGCCCATCACCTCGAAGAACCCCTGCCAGCCGAGCTCGGTGAACTCCGACTGGTGGGCGTGGAACATGTACTTGCCCGGGTAGGTGAATCGCCACTCCAGGATGCCGCGCTGGCCCTGGCACAGCATCACCGTGTCGGTGAGCTCTGAGGGCTCACGCCCCGTTCCGGTCGGAAAGTAGTTGAACAGGTTGCCGTGCAGGTGGAACGAGTTGATGAGGTCGTACTCGAGCACGTTGACGAGGTAGATCCGCACCAGCTGGCCCTGCTTGACCATGATCGGCTGGTCCATGTAGGCGAAGCCGATCGTGTTCGCCGCGTAGATCTCGTTGGCTCGATCGAAGTTGGTGTCGAACCCGTTCATCACCATCACCATCTCGTCGGCCTCTTCGCGACCGTCCTTGGGGTCGATGATGAACGCGCCATAGAGGCCCTTGGCGATGTGCTCGGCCAGCGGGCGGACGTGGCAGTGGTAGAGGTGCAGACCGGCCGGGAGCGCGTCGAACTCGTAGACGGCCCGGCCGCCTGGCGCGATCTCCCCGGCGCCGATGCCCGGGACCCCGTCGACCTCGGCCGGGTGGATGCCGTGGAAGTGGATCGTGTGGGGATGCGCCGAGCCGTTGACGAACGTGATGCGCAGCCGCTCGCCCTCCTTGGCCCGCAACGTCGGCCCGGGGATGCGCCCGTTGTAGGTCCAGGCCGCGAACTTCACACCCGGCGCGATCTCGATCTCCTTGTCGACCGCGTAGAGCTCCCATTCGCGCAAGGTCCGCCCCGAGGGCAGCCGGCTCGTCTTGCCCTCGTCGAAGTCGCGCAGGATCGCGTGGGGATCGAAGCCGTTGGCGCGATGGTCGACCGTGCGGCCGTCGCGGAAGCCCGCATGGCCTCCGGGCGTGGACATGTCGTGCCCCATGTGGGGCGACGCGGCGGCCGTTGAGG
Organism: Baekduia sp.; assembly: GCA_040509415.1. Lineage (GTDB taxonomy): Bacteria > Actinomycetota > Thermoleophilia > Solirubrobacterales > Solirubrobacteraceae > Baekduia. Next base: position 23,540 of record JBEVLC010000313.1, read on the forward strand.
CGGCGGCCTGCCCGTGGACGTGCGGCGCGGCGGCGCCCCCCCG
>JBEVLC010000314.1:0-12045 GCA_040509415.1 Baekduia sp.
TGACGCCGCCGGAAGGCCCGCTGGGACCTTGTGGGCCGGCCGGCCCAGCGGGGCCTCGTGGCCCGGCCGGAAGCTGGCTCGCCTTGAAGTCTGCGGCGAGCAGCGAGCCGTCCAAGACCTTGGGCGAGGTCACGGAGATGTGACGGGGCTGGGAGCCCCGACACTAAACTCCGGCGGATGGCAGCCACGGTCATCCACGGGCTCGATGAGCTCAAGAGCAAGGTCGGCCAGGAGCTGGGTGTCAGCGACTGGCTGGAGGTCACCCAAGACGCGATCGACGCGTTCGCCGACACGACCGGCGACCACCAGTGGATCCACGTCGATCCCGAGCGCGCGAAGGAGACGCCGTTCGGCGGCACGATCGCCCACGGCCTCTACACGCTGAGCCTCGGGCCGCTGTTCTCCTACGCCATGTTCGAGATCTCCGGCGTCGCGTTCGGCATCAACTACGGCTACGACAAGGTGCGCTTCCCGGCGCCGTTGCCGGTGGGCTCCAGGGTCCGCATGCGGGCGACCCTCACCAAGGCCGAGGACGTGCCGGGCGGCGTGCAGTTCACGGTGACCCAGACCTTCGAGCGCGAGGGTGGCGACAAGCCGGTCTGCGTCGCCGAGTCGCTCTCGCGCGTCTACGGCGGCTGAAGGACGGAGCCGCGGCCGCCCGGCCGCTCAGGCCGCGCGCGCGAGCGTGAGCTTCGGAGCGCCGCGGTCTCGCGTGTGGTCCAGCTCGAAGTACGGCCGGTCCTCGAAGTCGCCGAACCCGCGCAGCAGCATGCCGGGCACGCGGCCACGGCGGCGGCGGTAGAGGCGCACGTCGGCGTTGTAGACGCGCCGCGCGGCCTGGGCCTGGTCCTCGATGTGGGTCAAACGGGCCTGGAGGTCGACGAACGCGCTGGTGGCGCCGAGGCCCGGATGGCGCTCGGCCAGCGTGGCGATGGCGGCGATCCCAGCGACGAGGCGGCGCTCGGCGTCGGCGCGCTCCCACGGGCTGGTGGCCGCGGCGGCACGGTCGCGCGCGTCGGCGACGCGGGCGAGCGTCTCGGCTTCCACCGGCGTCTCGGCCTGGACGGCGGCGACCAGCGCCGGGACCAGCGCCTGGCGGTCACGCAGGTGCACGTCGATCGCGCGCCACGTGGCGTCGGCGGCGTCGCGGGCCGCGACCAGGCCGCGCCAAGCCGACAGCAGCCAGAGGGCTGCGAGGGCGAGCACCGCGATGGCGATCGGCACACCGGTCATACGTGCGCCATCGGCAGTTCGGCGCCGAACCTGAGTTTTGGGCCGCAGTTCTCAGCGGACGTTCACGGCGAGGGCGCTGCCGCCTGGCCGCCCGTGCCGTCGCCCGGGGTCGGTGGGGTGGCGCCGCCGCTGTCGGGCGAGATCGTCGCTCCGGGAGCGGATGTGCTGGCCGGGACGGTGGTCGAGGGCTGCTCGGGCTTCTTGCCGCCGCCCCCGTCGTCATCGGAGGACTGCTTCTTCGATCCCGAGATGTAGGTGAACGATGCCCATGTGTCGAACAGCCCGAGGCGCGCGCGCAGCTGCGGGCCGGTGACCTGGGTGACGCCGTTGGTGCCGTTGACCTCGGCGCGCACGATCCGCGGCGAAGCGCCCCGCTCCAGCACCGTGATCCCGCGGAAGGAGCCACGGACCAACCCCTTCAACTTCGCCTGCACGGTGGCCTGCGAGAAGGTGAACGGCCCCCAGTTGTGACGGGGTGAGACGGCGTCGAACGGATCGTCGACGCCCTTGAGCCACGTGCGCGGCAGCGCGCCGATGAACGAGTCCTCGACGTTCTCGGTGTGGCCGCCCGAGGTCGAGAAGAAGTAGGTGGTGACCGGCTTGCCGTTCTGGGCCACGACCTGACCGGCGGTCGCGGCGACCGCGGCGTCGGTGCTCGGGAACTCGGCGGGGACGCCCTTGTACATCTGCGAGCGCGTGTCGGCGTACTGGTCGATGCCGTCGGTGGTCGTGCCGACGTTGGTCGTCACCGCGTAGGTGCGCGCCGCGACGGCTTGGGCCTTGAGTGCCTCCGCGGGCCAGGTCGACGGCGACTCGGCCGAGATGACCCCGCGCACGTAGTCCTCCAGGCCGAGCGCGTTGATCGCCTGCAGGCGGCCGCCGACCGCGCGCAGCTCCAGCGCGCCGCGGTAGCGACCGTTGCGCGTCCCGTTGGCCGCTGCACCGCGGAGCGTGAACGCGCTGCCCCTCCCCGCGGCCAGCCGCAGCGGCGCGGGGTACGTGCCCAGCCGCCGGCCCGAGGCGGCATACAGCGAGACGCGCCCGCCGCTCGCACCGGCCGAGTAGCTCGACTTGGCGCTCAGCTTGCGTGATCCCGCCGCGACGACGCCGCTGAGCACGACCCGGCGCGTCGTCTGCAGCAGCACCCGCACGTCCGGCGCGTTGGTCAACGGCACGACGTCGGTCTGCTCGTAGTAGTGCCCGAGGATTTCGCGGTAGGAGCTGCCGTGCTGGGCGAACCCAAGCGCGCCGTACTGGCTCATCCCGATGCCGTGGCCGTAGCCGTGGCCCTTGACCACCAGGCGGCCCGCGGCGTGCGCGCCGGGGGCGAGGGTCAGCGCGGCTGCCAGCGTGAGCGAGAGGGAAGCGGCGATCCGGCGCATGCGAGGTGCAGAACGCGGGCAGGGCGAGGGAGTTGCGGTGCTAAGTTCGGTCGGCATCGGGCGTTGTCTCAGGCGTTGCAGCCAGTCAGGGTAGGGAACCCACACGTGTCCAAGCGGCGAGCATCTGACCTCTTCGTCGAGTGCCTCGAGGCCGAGGGCGTGAAGTACGTGTTCGGCATTCCGGGGGAGGAGACGCTGGATCTCAACCAGTCGCTGGCGAGCTCGTCGGTCTCCTTCATCCCCGTTCGACACGAACAGGGCGGGGCCTACATGGCCGACATGTACGGACGGCTGACCGGACGTGCCGGCGTCTGCCTGGGGACGCTCGGGCCGGGCGCGATGAACCTCGTCACCGCGATCGGCGACGCCTTCCTGGATCGCGCGCCGCTCGTCGCGCTGACCGGCCAGGCCGACCTGGAGCGGATGCACAAGGAGTCGCATCAGTTCATCGATCTGGTCGAGCTCTTCCGGCCGATCACCAAGTGGAACGCCCGTGTGACGAGCCCGGAGATCATCCCCGAGGTCGTCCGCAAGGCCTTCAAGGTCGCCGAGTCCGAGAAGCCCGGCGCCACGCACCTGGAGCTGCCCGAGGACGTCATGGCCGCCGAGGTCGACGCGCGCCCGCTGCCACGCCGCCGGCCGGTCAAGCCCGAGCCGAGCGCGCGCGAGCTGCTCAAGGCCGCCGATCTGATCCGCAACGCCATCAACCCGGTCGCGCTGGCTGGCAACGGCGCCGTGCGCGCCGGCGCCGCGCCCGCGCTGCGCGAGTTCTGCCGTGCGACCGGCATCGCGGTCGCCGAGACCTTCATGGGCAAGGGCCTGCTCGACTACCAGGACCCCAAGGCGCTGGGGACCGTCGGCCTGCAGGCGCGCGATTACGCGCTCGCCGGCTTCGAGGACGCCGACGTGGTCCTCGCGATCGGCTACGACCTCGTCGAGCACTCGCCCAAGCACTGGAACCCGAAGCGCGACAAGACGATCATCGTGCTCGACTCCGAGGCTGCCGAGATCGACGAGTACTTCACGCCCGAGGTCGAGTTGGTCGGCGACATCTACCACGTGCTCACGCGGCTGGCCGAGGAGTGCCGCGACGTCCCGCACTCCGGCGGCTCGCCACGATTGCGCTCGCTCGTGGAGGGTCGCTTCGAGGCCGCGCGTGATGACGACTCCTTCCCGATGCAGCCGCCGCGCGTGCTGTACGAGATCCGCAAGGCGCTGGCGCCTGACGACATCCTGATCTCCGACGTCGGGCTGCACAAGCTCTGGATTGGGCGGATGTTCCCGGCCCACGAGCCCAACACGGTGATGATCGCCAACGGCCTGGCGGGGATGGGATTTGCGGTCCCGTGCGCGGTCGCGGCCAAGCTCGTGCACCCCGGCAAGCGCGTCGTCACCGTCAACGGCGACGGTGGCATCTTGATGAACTTCCAGGAGCTCGAGACCGCGATGCGCCTCAAGACGCCGTTCGTCAACGTCGTCTGGGAGAACCGCCAGTACGGCTCGATCGTCTGGAAGCAGGACAAGAAGTTCGGCGAGCACTTCGGGGTCGACTTCACCAACCCGGACTTCGTCAAGCTCGCCGAGGCGTTTGGCATGCCGGCGTGGCGCTGCCAGGCGCCCGATGACTTCGGCAAGCACCTGCGGCACGCGCTGACGCTCGACCTGCCGTCGCTGATCGTGCTGCCGATCGACTACTCGATGGACGTCGCCTTCGCGTCGGAGCTCGGCGACGAAACCGTGGCCAACACATGAGCTCGCGAACCTGGGCGGGCACCACGCTGGAGGACCGGGCCGCGGCTCGCCGCGCCGCGCTGATCGACGCGGGCACCGAGCTGCTCGGGACCGAGGGCGCGGCTGGGGTGACGGTGCGCGCGGCCTGCCGCGCGACCAAGCTGTCGGAGCGCTACTTCTACGAGAGCTTCGACGGGCGCGACGCGCTGCTGCGCGCGGTCCACGCGCAGGTCGCCGACCAGGCGCGCGACGCGATCGTGGCGGCGGTGGCCGCGCACGCGGCGGCGGGCGGCGAGGCCGAGGACGAGTCGCTCGCGTACGCGGCGGTCGGAGCGTTCACCACGTTCCTGGAGGAAGACCCGCGGCGCGGTCGCGTGCTGCTCAGCGAGTCGTTCTCCGACACGGTCCTGGCTCGCCACGACGTCGAGCTGGTCCCGGCGTTCGCTGCGCTGCTGGTCGCGCAGATCACGGCGCTGCCCGGTGGGCCGGACGCGACCGACGCCGAGCTGACCGCGGTCGCGCTGATCGGGGCGCTGCGCAACCTCTACCTGGCCTGGATGGAGGGGCGCCCGCCGATCTCCACCGAGCGGCTCAACGCCCACGCCGCCCGGCTGATCATCGCCGCGGCGCGGGTCAGCTCCCGCGGCGCTTGATTGACAACGGGCGTTGTCATCATCAAACTGGCAACACATGTTGCCAGTTGACGCGCGCCCGCTCGGCCCCGACTCGCTGACGTGGCGCTACTTCGGCGACGCGCGCGGCATGCTGATGACCGTGCGTGCCGGCGTGCTGCAGGCGATGCACCCGGCGATCAACGCCGCGCTGTTGCAGCACTCCGACTTCCTCGAGAACCCGATCAACCGGCTGCTGCGCTCGGCTCCGCCGATCCTGGGCGTCGTCTACGACGGGCCGGAGGCCGGGGCCACGGGCGCCTGGGTGCGCGACCAGCACAAGACGATCAAGGGCACCGACAACAAGGGTCGCAGGTACCACGCCCTCAGCCCCGACGCCTTCTACTGGGCCCACGCGACGTTCTTCGAGTCGATCATCGCCGGCCAAGAGCTCTTTGGAAACCGCCTCGGCGCGGCGGAGCGTGAGCTGCTCTACGAGGAGTCGGTCGACTGGTACGCGCTCTACGGCCTGACGATGCGCCCGGTCCCGGAGAGCTACGCGGCCTTCCAGGAGTACTGGGAGCACATGCTGCACGACGTGCTGGAGCCGACCAAGGTCGCGCTGGGCACCTTCGCGCCGACCGGCGCGCTTCCCGCGCCGTACCCCTGGCTGGCGGGACCGGCCTGGACGGCGCTGCGGCCCCTGGCCAGCCGCGGGCCGACGTGGATCGCCCGTGGCACGCTGCCGTCGGCCGCGCGCGACATGCTCGGCTTGTCGTGGTCGACGGCCGAGGAGATGGTCTTGCGCACGATGGTGACGAGCCTGCGGGCCAGCTGGCCACTGGTGCCGGGTCCGCTGCGCTACCTGCCGCGGGCCCGGACGGCGATGCGCCGCGAGGCGGCGCTCGCACGCGCCGCGGCCTGAGCGGGCTGCCGAAAGCGCGTCAAACCTCACCACGAACGAGCGGCGGTGCGCCCGATCGTGGTCAGATCCGTGGTGGTTACTCTTAAGTGGGGATGGGTCGGACTCGGCAGATGTCCGATGGCAGGGGCGTGTTGCCGCCTCTCTCCCTCTCCCTGTTGCTGCTGGCCCTCGCCGTCCCCATGTCCGCCGCGCTGCTCGCCGCGGCGGCCCCGGCGCTCGAGGCCCACGCCGTCGCCCTCGAGGCCAAGTACCTCGTCGGCCGCTGCATCGCGCTGGTCGCGCTGCTGTTCGTCGCGCCGTTGCTGTTCACGCTGGCGCTCGCCGTGCGCGGAAGCTCACGCGGTCCGGTCCTCTTTCGCCAGCGTCGCGTCGGCCAGGACGGCGAGATCTTCGAGATGCTCAAGTTCCGCTCGATGCGCGTCGCCGACGATGCCGGCTTCGTCCCGGTCGACGGCACCGCTCCCGGTGGTGTTGAAGGTGTCGATCGACGCACCGGCGTCGGTCGGTTCCTGCGGCGCTCCTCGCTCGACGAGCTGCCCCAACTGTGGAACGTCGTCTGCGGCGACATGGCCCTGGTCGGCCCGCGTCCCGAGCGTCCCGAGCACGTGGAGCGCTTCAGCGTCGACGTTCCCGGCTACGCGCGCCGCCATCGCGTCCGCGTCGGGCTGACCGGCCTCGCGCAGGTCCAGGGATCGCGCGGCGCCTCCTGCATCGCCACGCGGGCGCAGCTCGACAACGCCTACATCGACGAGTGGTCGGTCACGCTGGACCTCAAGATCCTCGGCCGCACCGTCGGCGCGGTGCTGCGCGGCGCGGAGTAACAGTCGCAGCGCCTGGTTTCGCCATTGCGGCGGACCGGGCAGCCGTATCCTCGAAGGCTCAACCAAGGAGGACCGGCAGATGGCAGCGACAGCGGACGAGACACGGGTCGTCGAGGGCGTCAAGACCCAGCTTTTCATCGGTGGGCAGTGGCGCGACGCGACCGGCGGCGCGACCCTCGACGTCGAGGATCCGGCGACGGGCGAGACGATCGCGTCGGTGGCCGATGCGACGCACGAGGACGCCGACGCGGCGCTGGCCGCTGCGACCGAGGCCTTCGAGACCTGGCGCAACGTCGCCCCGCGCGAGCGTGCCGACATCCTGCGACGAGCATTCGATCTGATCGACGCGCGGACCGACGAGCTGGCGTTGTTGATGACGTTGGAGATGGGCAAGCCGGTCGCCGAGTCCAAGGGCGAGATTGCCTACGCCAACAACTTCCTGCGCTGGTACTCCGAGGAGGCGGTCCGCATCAACGGCCGCTTCACCGTCAACGAGACCGGCAAGGGCCGCGTGCTGACGCTGCGCCAGCCGGTCGGGCCGTGCCTGTTCATCACGCCGTGGAACTTCCCGCTGGCGATGGGCACGCGCAAGATCGGGCCCGCGCTGGCGACCGGCTGCACCTGCGTGGTCAAGCCGGCCAAGCAGACGCCGCTGTCGATGCTCGCGCTGGCGCAGATCTTCGAGGAGGCCGGGCTGCCGGGCGGCGTGCTGAACGTCATCACGGCCTCGTCGTCGGGGTCGATCATGGCGCCGCTGATCGAGGACCCGCGCGTGCGCAAGATGTCGTTCACGGGCTCGACGCCGGTCGGCAAGGAGCTGATCAGGCAGTCGGCCGAGCAGGTGCTGAAGGTCTCGATGGAGCTCGGCGGCAATGCGCCGTTCCTCGTCTTCGAAGATGCGGATCTAGATGCCGCGGTCGACGGCGCGCTGCTGGCCAAGATGCGCAACGGCGGCGAGGCGTGCACGAGCGCCAACCGCTTTCACGTGCACGAGTCGGTCGCGTCGGCGTTCGCCGACAAGCTCGCCGCGAAGATCGGCGCGCTGAAGGTCGGGCGCGGGACCGAGGACGGCATCCAGGTTGGGCCGCTGATCGACGAGGCGCAGCGCTCCAAGGTCGCCGAGTTGGTCGACGACGCCGTCGCCAAGGGCGCGCGTGTCCTGACCGGTGGCGCGCGGGTCGATGGCGCTGGGTACTTCTACGAGCCGACGGTGCTCACGAGTGTCCCGGACGGCGCGAACCTGCTCTCCGAGGAGATCTTCGGCCCGGTCGCACCGATCACGACCTTCGCCTCCGATGAGGAGGCGATCGCGCGGGCCAATGACACCGAGTACGGCCTTGTCGCCTACGTCTTCACCACCAACCTCGACCGGGCGTTCAAGGTCATCGAGGCGCTGGACACCGGCATGATCGGCCTCAACCAGGGCATGGTCTCCAACGCCGGCGCGCCGTTTGGCGGCGTCAAGCAGTCGGGCTTCGGCCGCGAGGGCGGCCCCGAGGGGCTCGACGAGTACCTCGAGACCAAGTACGTGGCGATGAACCTCGGCACCGAGCCGACGGCGCTCTAGACGAAGGTCCTTTGCAGGACACGAGGCATCGGTCGCGAAGACGGCGAGCCGACTTCGCTCCAAACGGAGGTCCTTTGCAGGACAAGCGGCGTCGGTCGCGAAGTCGGCTGCGCCGATGCCTCGCTTCGTGGACCTCAGCGCGCCGATCACGCCCTCACCGGCGGAGCTGCCCGACATCCTGCGCACCGACGTGGAGTTCTCCGACCACGCCGAGGGCGCGAAGACGATCGAGGCGATGCTCGGCATCGGACCGGAGCTGCTGCGTGACCGCGAGGGTTGGGCGGTGGAGACGTTCACGCGGTTGGGGACCCACAACTCAACCCATGTCGACGCGCCGTACCACTACAACTCGATGATCGGCGGGGCCCCGGCCAAGCGCATCGACGAGCTGCCGTTGGCGTGGTTCTTCGGGCCGGGCGTCGTGCTCGACATGTCGCACAAGGCCGATGGGGACGCGATGACGGTCGAGGAGGCTGCCGCTGCTCTGGATGCTGCCGGCCACGAGCTGTCGCCCGGCGACATCGTGCTGGTGCGGACCGACCGCGACGAGTTCATCGAGTCTTTGGACTACATGGCGCGCGGGCCCGGCGTCACGGTCGAGGCCACGCGCTGGCTGCACGCCCAGGGCGTCCGCGTCATGGGCATCGACGCCTGGGGCTGGGACGCGCCGCTGCACCTGCAGGCCGCTGCGGCCAAGGAGGCCGGCGAGCCCGGGATCTTCTGGGCCGCGCACCAGGCCGACCTCGAGTACTGCCAGATCGAGCGCCTCTGCGCGCTGCGCGAGCTGCCGCTCACCGGGTTCACCGTCTCGGTCTTCCCGTTGCGGCTGGTCGGCGGCTCGGCGGCGCCCGCGCGCGCCGTCGCGATCATCGACGACTGACTGGATGCGCCACGCCGGCCTCAAGCTCGCGGTCGCGGCTGCCCTGGTGGTGGCGATGCTGGTCGGCGGGACGGCCGTCGTGCTGGGGGCGATCGGGTCGCGGACGAAGGACGAGTCGCTGATGCCACCTGCCGCGCACGGCGGGCCGGTCGGCAGGCTGGCCGTCGCAGGCCCGTGGGTGCGGGCGCTCGATCCCGATGACACCGGCGAGCTGGCCGGTTGGGCTGCGGGTCACTTCCCGGGGCTGCGGGTCACGCTTCCGAACGTCGCCAATGCGGCCAAGGTCACCGGGGCGGCGGGCGTCGCGGCTCATCGCGGTGGGATCGCCTGGTACCGCACGACGCTGACCGCGCCGCGCACCGGCTCCTTCGCGCTGCGCTTCGAGTCCGTCCACCACGTCGCGCAGGTCTGGCTCGACGGGCAATTGCTGGGAACCCACACCGGCGTCTATCTCCCGTTCGAGTTCACGCTGCGTCTGCGCGAGGGCGTGCCGCACCGTCTGGTCGTCAAGGCCGACTACCGCTTCCCGTCACGCCAGAAGCGCGAGGGCTGGCACCGCACGTGGTTCAACTACGGCGGCATCAACCGCGAGGTGACGCTGCGCCCGCTGGGGCGGTCGGAGCTGCAGGAGCCGACGCTGCGCACGCGGCTCGTCGCTCGCCCCGCCCGCGCGACCGTCGACGTGAGCGTCATGGTCCACAACCGCAGCGACTGGGCGCGGACGCTGCAGGTGCGCGGGACGCTTCGCCGTCGCGGCTCCGGCCCGGAGCTGGTCTTCCCGAAGGTGCGCGTCGGGGGCGGCGAGACACGCCGGGTGTCGGCGCGCGTCGAGATCAAGGACCCTGCCTTGTGGGCGCCGGGGTCACCGTCGCTCCATGCGCTGCATCTCGCTGTGCCCGGCGAGAGCGCATGGGATGCCCGCGTCGGCCTGCGCGAGATCCGCCGCGACGGCGGCGCCGTCCTGCTCAACGGCAAGCGTCTGCGGCTCCATGGCGCGTCGATCAACGAGGACGCCAAGGGTCGCGGCGACGCGCTCACGGGTGCCGACATGGACGCGATCGTGCGTGAGCTACGGGCGCTCGGCGCCAACGCGACGCGCGCCCAGCACGCGCTGTCGGTGCCGCTGTTGGAGCGGCTGGATCGTGCCGGGATCATGGTCTGGCAGGGCGTCGGGCCGGTCGACGCGCCGGGCGCGTGGACGTCGCACACGCCGGCGCTGGCCCACGCCGCACGCGAGCGCGTTCGGGCCAGCGTCCGCCAAGAGCAACTGCACCCATCGGTCATCGCTTGGAACCTCGTCAACGAGATCGCCGGCAACGGCCACGACGCTTCGCAGGTCGCCTACGTGCGCGACATGGCACGCGAGCTGCATCGCCGCGACCCGGGCCGGCTGGTTGCCGTCGACCTCTGGGGCCCACACCCGCCGTCGGTGCCGGGCGAGATCTACCGCGACGTCGACGCGGTCGCGCTGACCAACTACGTCGGCTGGTACGAGGGCGGCGACGAGTCGCGTGCCGACATCACCTCGCGGCTGCACGACACCGCCATCGGCTTCACCAAGATCTTCAAGGACAAGGTGTTGATCGTCAGCGAGTTCGGCGCCGAGGCCAACGCGTCCAACTCGTCCGACACACCTGGCGGCTACGACTACCAGTCCTGGCTGCTGCGCCGCCACATCGCGACCTACCGCGCCATCCCACGCCTCTCGGGCATGTTGGTGTGGAACCTCAAGGACTTCGGCGTCGCCCCCACCTTCGCCGGCGGCTCGATCTCCTCCGTGATCCCCGGCATCCACATCGAACGCGGCCTCAACACCAAGGGCCTGTTCGACTACGCCGGTCGGCCCAAGCCCGCAGTCGCCGCCGTCCGCCGCGCGTTTGCTCCCTTGGGCACGGGTCTCGACTAGGTCCGCACGCTGACCGTTCGACGGGCCCGCGGGGGCGAACTTCCGGTCCGGGGCGCCTCGTGTCCTATATGGGGACTCCAGACGACCCGGACCATGTCATCGCTGCGCTCGCGGCCCAACAGCGCGGGGTCACGACTCGCCAGCAACTGCTTGTCGCGGGCCTCTCATCGAAGCAGATCGCCACGCGCGTTCGGGCGAAACGCCTGCTCGTGCTCTATCCCGGCGTCTATGCGGTCGGGCACGCGACGCTGCGGCGAGAAGGTGCGTGGCTTGCTGCGGCCTGGGCCTGCGGTCCACGGGCGGCTCTGAGCCATTGGGATGCGGCGGCGCACTGGGGGTTGATGCCGTTGCGGGGGCGCCTCATTCACGTCACGACTCCGTTGCGATCCGGGCGTGATCCCGACCGGACGCGCATCCGGCTCCACCGCGTGGGGACCCTGCGCGCCTGGGAGTGCGCGCTCATCGAAGAGATACCGACGACCACGGTGGCCCGGACGCTGCTGGACCTTGCACCACTTCTGCCACTCAGGGCGATGGAGGATGCAATCGCACAGGCGAATCGTCTAGACCTCTTCGATCTCCTCGCTGTTCGTCGGTGCCTCGACGAGCATCCTCGCCAGCACGGCGCGCCTGCGCTCCGGCGACTGCTCGATGCCCTCGAAGGCGTTGGCACCGCAGACGTTCGGAGCATCCTGGAGGTCCTCGTGCTCCAGCTCTGCGACGACCACGGGCTCCCAGGGCCCGTCGCCAATGCGCAGGTCGAGGGGTTCATGGTGGACTTCTTCTGGCCGGCAGCGAGGCTCATCGTCGAGGCCGACAGCTACACCTATCACTCGATGCCGTCGGCGTTCGAGCGCGATCGCGAACGCGATCAGCAGCTCACGCTCGCCGGCTACACCGTCGTCCGGTTCACCTACACCCAGGTCACGCAAACGCCGACGCTGGTCCGACGCCGTCTGCGACGACTTCTGTCCTGACGTGGGTCGTCT
>JBEVLC010000315.1:0-4212 GCA_040509415.1 Baekduia sp.
CGGCGAGGACGTCACCGCGAGATCCGGGCGCCGCACGGCCTCGACCAGTGCGATCGCCGGGCGCCTGCACCTCTCGCCCTGGACGGTGCAGGACCACCTGAAGGCGATCTTCGAGAAGGTCGGGGTGAGCACCCGCGTCGAGCTCGTCGCGCGCGTGTTCCTCGACCACTACGCCCCGCGGCTGACGAGCTGAGGCAGCGTCACCAGTGAACGCCGCGCCTCAGGTACGCGAGCGCGGTCGCCTCGCCTGAGGCGCGCTCCTCGCCGCCCTTCTCGCCCTTCGCCGCCGAGGACTCCGGGAAGACCTTGTAGGCCATGTGCAGGATCTGGTCGACGGCCTTCGGCGCGACCGCGTAGAGCACCTCGCCAAAGGTGCCCAGGCGCGTGTTGATCTGCTTGGGCTTGGAGCGGATCGCTTCGCAGATGATGTCGCCGGCCTCGTCGGGCGAGATCGTCGGGAACGAGTCATAGATCTTGGTCGGCGCGATCATCGGCGTCCGGACCAAGGGCATGTGGATGGTCGTGAAGGTGATGTTGTCGCCGATGACCTCTGAGGACGCCACGCGCGTCCACGCGTCCAGGGCGGCCTTGCTCGCCACGTAGGCGCTGAAGCGCGGCGGGCTGGTCTGCACGCCGATCGAGGACACGTTGACGACGTGGCCGGACTGGCGCTCGCGCATGTGCGGGAGCAGGCCCATCGTCAGCTTGATCGTGCCGAGGTAGTTGAGCTGGACGGTGCGCTCGAAGTCGTGGAAGCGGTCGTGGCTGAGCGCGATCGAGCGGCGGATCGAGCGGCCCGCGTTGTTGACCAGCATGTCGATCGACGCGTGGTCGGCGAGCAGGCTCGCCACGAGGTCGTCGATCGAGTCCAGCGCGCTGAGGTCGGCGCTGTAGGCGTAGGCCGTGCCGCCCGCGCGCTCGATCTCCTCGCGCGCTGCCTCCAGCTTGTCCATCGAGCGGGCCACGAGGATCGGGATGCCGCCGGCCTTGGCGATCTTCAACGCCGCCGACAGGCCGATGCCCGACGAGGCGCCGGTGATGACCACCGTCTTGCCGTTGACGGCGTGCTCGAAGGAGCGGTCCTTGTAGAGGTCCGGATCCAGGACCCGCTCCCAGTAGTCCCACAGCTTGGTCGCGTAGGTGTCGAGCTCGGGGACCGCGATGTCGGAGTCGGCCAGCGCGCGCTCGGTGTCGCGCGTGTCGAACTGGCAGTTGAAGCCGACGTGCTCGATGACCTCGGGCGGGATGCCGAAGTCCTGCAGGATGGAGTCGCGCACGCCCTTGAGCGCGGGCAGCTTCATCACCATCGACAGCGTGCCCTTGGGCAGCATGTCGATCAGCTTCTTGTCGATGCGCATCGCCATGTGCGGCGCGTGGCCGGCCCGGGCGAAGGTGTTGAGGATGTCGCCGGAGCGCTGGCCCTTGGGGTGGGCGAGGTGGAAGGCCTGGCCGTCGAGGCCGTCGGCGTGGGCGATGTGGTCCATCGCGCGCGCCACGTAGTCGACCGGCACGACGTTGGTCCAGCCGAGCTCCGGGCCGATCAGCGGCGCCCACTCGGGCAGCCAGCCGCGGATCTTCTGGATCGCCTTGAAGAAGTAGTAGGGGCCATCGACCTTGTCCATCACGCCGGTCTGCGAGTGGCCGACGACGACGGCAGGGCGGTAGACCCGGAACGGGACCTGCGAGTCCTCGCGGGCGATCTTCTCGGACTCGAACTTCGTGCGGTGGTAGGCCGACGGGAGCTTCTGGCCCTCGTCGAACATGTCCTCGCGAAAGAGGCCGCGGTGCGCGCCGGCGGCGGCGACCGAGGAGGTGTGGTGCAGGATCCCGGCCTGCAGCGCGTTGGCGAGGTCGACCGCGTGGCGCGTGCCCTCGACGTTGAGGCGCTCGTTGCGCTCCTCGTCGGCGGTCATGTCGTAGATCGCGGCGAGGTGGAAGAAGTGGTCGATCTTGCCGCGGTGCTCGGCGATCCAGGCGTCGTCGACGCCGAGGTTGGGCTCGGTGAGATCGCCGACGACGGGGTGGACGCGATCTGCGTCAGGCCACGACGCGATCAGCGAGTCCAAGCGGTCGCGCGAGGTCGCACGGACCAACACGTACACGTCGCCGGTGCGATTGCGCAGCAGCTCCTCGACGAGATGCCGACCGATGAAGCCCGTCGCTCCGGTCACGAAATACGCCATGCAGATCTCTCCTCGCTCCCTCGACCCAGACGAGGCCGATCCTATACGCCCGCGCCGGCTCCGCCGCGTCCTTCGCCACCGGCGAACCTTGCCGCGCCGGCTACCGCGTCGGCGAAGACCGTCGGTCCCGCCTGGGCTTCCAGCAGCAGACCCTCGGCCAGCGGCAGGCCGACGCCCTCGATCGCCGCGCGCCGGTCGGCGAGCATCGTCTCCTGCGGGAAGGACGCCAGCCCCTCGGCCCACGCCAGCGCCCGCTCCAGCGCCTGGCCGGCTGGGACGACCTCGGTGAGCAGCCCGATCGCCGACGCCTCGTCGGCATCGATGAGTCGGCCCGACAGGATCAGGTCCAGCGCGCGGCCGAGGCCCACGATCCGCGGCAGCCGCTGCGTGCCGCCGTCGATCAGCGGGACGCCCCAACGACGCTCAGGGCAGCCGAAGGACGAGGCGTGTGTCGCGATCCGCAGGTCGCACCAGAGCGCGAGCTCCAGCCCGCCGGCCAGGCAATAGCCCTCGATCGCCGCGATCGTCGGCTTGCTCGGCGTCAGGCGCGTGAAGCCCATCGGGCCCTCGGCCAGCGAGAGTCGCGTGGCGTAGGTCTCGACGGCCTTGAGGTCGGCGCCCGCGCAGAAGGCCACGCCGCCCGCGCCGGTGAGGACCATGACGCGCGCCTCGTCGTCGGCTTCGAAGCGCTGGTAGGCGGCGTTGAGCGCCTCCGCGGTCGGGCCATCGACGGCATTGCGGCGCTCGGGGCGGTCGATGGTGACGACTGCTGCGGCGCCAACTTGCTCGTAGCGGACGGGATCGGGCATGGCCCAGACCCTAAAGGCCCCCCGATGGTCGAGGGCCTCGAACTTGGCCTTCGCAATAGCCTTCAAAGCTGACCATGGGTCACCTTTCCGAACGCGACGTGCGCGCGGTGCTGGACCTCGTCGGCGAGGCCAACGACGCCGAGGACCTGGCTGAGTTCCGCGCGGGCGTCATGCCCGCGCTGCGCCGCCTGCTGCCCGCGGACTTCGTCGCCTACAACGAGCTGGTCGACGGCGGCGTGCCGGTGGCGACGATCTGCGACCCATATGCGCCCGAGGAGCAGTTGACGAGCTGGGCGCGCTACGCCGCGCAGAACCCGCTCTACCAGCGCTTCGTGCGCACGCGTGACGGCCGCGCTTACAGCTTCTCGGACGTGATCTCGCGCCACGACCTCGAAGCGCTGGAGTTCTACCGCGAGATCTTCGTGCCGATGGGGCTGCGTGACCAGGTCGCGTTCGCGCTGCCCGCGCCCAAGCACCTGGTGATCGCGATCGCGATCTCGCGCGGTGGTCCGGAGTTCACCCAGCGCGATCGAGATCTCCTCGACCTCGCTCGCCCACACCTCGTGCAGGCCTACCGCAATGCCGAACTGCGCCAGCGCAGCGTGACGCTGATCGAGAGCCTGCGCGCGGGCCTGGACGACACCCGCTCGGCCGTTGTCGTGCTCGACGCCGATGGGCTCATCGCCTTCGCGACCGACGCGGGGCGCGCGGCGCTGGCGCGTGTCGAGGGCATCGTGATCCGCCGCCGCGACGATCCGCGCCTGCCGCCGGCGATCGCCGAGTGGGTGGCCCATCCGGAGGCCGGCCACGCGCTGGCGCTCGGCCAGGGCCTCGTCGCGCGGGTCGTCCGCGGCCGCGGACGCGGCACCGGCGACGTGCTGTTCTTCGACGAGGCCCGTCAGGTGCTCTCACACCGTGGGCTGCTCGACCTCGGCCTCAGCGACCGCGAGGCCGACGTCCTGCAGGAGCTGGCCCGCGGCAGCAGCTCTGCCGAGGTCGCCGCGACGCTGGGCATCAGCGAGCGCACGGTCGCCAAGCACTCCGAGCGCATCCACCGCAAGCTCGGTGTGCGCTCCCGCGCGCAAGCGATCGCGACGGCCGCCGCCGCGGCGACGGCGGGCGAGTCGCTACGCCCGGCGCTGCACGCGGTCAGCTGAGCAACAGCCAGCTACGCGGAGAAATTAGGCGCTGCGGGATTCGCCCCCCGGGCGAACTCCCGC
>JBEVLC010000316.1:0-15791 GCA_040509415.1 Baekduia sp.
TCGCGTCGCTCTGTCACCAGCTCGGCTACACCGGCACGGTCGAGATCGTCGGCGAGGCACGCGCCGCGCTCGAGCGCGCCCGCACCCTGGCCGGCCGCGACGGCGTCGCGCTGGCGACCGGTTCGATCTACCTCATCGCCGACCTGCTGCGTCCTGCCGGCGCTGCCCGGAGCACCCTGTGACCGACGACGACGGCCCGCGCGTCGGCGTGATGATCGCGATCGTCGCGGTCAGCGTCGCGCTGGTGATCCTCATCTTCTTCGGGGTCGGGTACGGCTTCGGCCGGCTGTTTCTCTAATCATCCGCGGTATCGGGGTCGGTCGGCGCGTAGCGCAGCGCGTCGTCCATCTGGACGGGCTCGATGAGCCCTGCCTCCATCAGCGCGAGCAGGTCTGCGACGAGCTGCTCGGCGGCGTGCTCATCATCCATGGCCGCGGCGGTGCGCTCGTCGGGCACAGCGCCCAGCAGCGACAGCGGGCGGGGTGCCTGGCGACGCTTCGGCCGGGGGACTGGGAGGCCTGGATTGACGATGCGACGGGGCATAGAGGGGTCCTTTTGCGAGCTACGCAGATCGATGTAGCGACCACTGTGGCTCACGCTCCGGACGGAACATTGGTGTGGCCGAGGTCCCCGGCGCGCCACGTATTCCGTCCACATCGCTCGATCTGCGCCATTTGTGCTGCACGTTGCGGCGACTTCCAGCGGTTGCCCACACGGTTGTCCACAGCTACGCAAGCCCAGATCGCTACGAGTGCTCGTATATGAGCGACTTGTCCACAGGCCATCCTGCTCCTGACCTGTAGAACCCATCCTCGTCGCATCGATGGTCCCTCCGACGCCCACCCCATCTCCCCGGCTGCTCAAGGCCGCCAAGGCCGAGCGCGAGCAGCTCGCCCGGCATCGCCGTGAGCTGCTGAACGCCCGCGAGAGCCTGCGCACCGAGCTCCAGCGCATCGAAGGCTCCTTGGAGGAGGTCGACGAGCGTCAGACGCTGCTGGACCGTCTCGTCGGGCCCACGGCCGGTCCCGAGCCCGAGCCCGACGACGACGCCGTGGCACGGCAGGACTCCGATGATGAGGAGCACGCGCTGCCGGTCTTGCGGGGTCCCGACATCCGTCGCGAGGCGGTGCGGGTCCTGCTCGCGCAGCCCGACCGTCCCGAGGCGCTGCACTACCGCGAGTGGTACGCCCTGCTGCAAGACGCGGGCTTCACGGTCGCCGGCAAGGACCCGCTGGCCACGTTCCTGACGCAGCTCAGTCGTTCGCCGGCGGTGAGCAAGAGCACGCAGGCCGGCGTGTACGAGCTCGACCGCGGCGCCGCCGGCCGCCTCCGTGCGCGCCGCGACGACCTTCAGCGCGAGCTGCGTGCCTCGGCGGCCACGCGCGGGCTCGGCGAGGAGGCCGCCGCGCTGCGCGCCCGGCGGACGGAGCTCAACGCTGAGCTTGGGCGCGTCGAGAAGGCGATGGAAGAGGTCGAGGCGCTGCTCGGTGGCCAGCAGCAGGCCGAAACCCGGCCCTTGGCCGGCGCTTTCTCTAGGATTTGACGGCACATGCCGATCGAAGCGGTCTTCGGGATCGACAGCTCCGGCCTCAACACGGCCGTCAAACTGCTCGTCCTCTTCCTCGTCGTCATCTATGTGGCGTTGATCTACTACACGTTCGCCGACGCGCGGCGGCGCATCGAGGACCCGATGCTGATCGGCTGCGCGACGATCGCCGCGCTGTTCCCGTTCGTGGGGACGATCGTGTACATGATCGTCCGGCCGCCGGAGTTCCTGGATGACGTCCGCGAGCGTGAGCTGGAGATGCAGGCCGCCGAGGCGCGCTTGCACGGCGCCGGGTTCCTGATCTGCCCGCACTGCGACCACGAGGTCAAGGACGACTTCCTGCGCTGCCCGCACTGCCTGCGCAAGCTCAAGGACCCGTGCGGCAATTGCACCAAGCCGCTCGATCCGTCCTGGAAGATCTGCCCCTATTGCGAGGCCGAGATCCCGGGCGTCACGCCACCGCCACGGCGTCGTCGCCGGCGCCCCGCCGCCGCCGACCTCGAGCAGGCGGCGGTCAGCGAGCCGGGTTCGTAAAGTCCCCGGTCGCTTCCTCGCAGTTCCCGAATCCCGACTCCCAAGGAGCCCGTCCGTGTCCCGGACCCTCATCCTCGTCAAGCCCGACGCGTTCGCGCGTGGCCTCACCGGCGAGATCCTCGCGCGCTTCGAGCGCAAGGGCCTCAAGATCGCCGCCCTCAAGCTCGTGCAGACCCCGCGCGAGACCGCCGAGACCCATTACGCCGAGCACGCCGAGCGCCCGTTCTTCGGTGAGCTCGTCGACTTCATCACGAGCGCGCCGCTGGTCGCGGCGGTGTTGGAGGGTGACGACGTCGTCAAGGCCTCGCGCCAGCTGATCGGCGCCACCAACCCGCTGGAGGCCAACACCGGCTCGATCCGCGGTGACTTCGCGATCGAGGTCGGCCAGAACCTCGTGCACGGCTCGGACTCCGACGAGTCCGCCGAGCGCGAGATCGGGATCTGGTTCCCCGAGCTGTAGTCCTTCGGGCCGCGCCGTGCCACGCCTGATCCTGGCCAGCGGCTCGCCACAGCGGCGCGCGATCCTCGGCGACCTGGGCCTCGACTTCGAGGTCCGGGTCTCCGACGTCGCCGAGGAGGAAGCAGGGGCGCCGCGCGCGGTCGCGGCCGAGAACGCACGCCGCAAGGCCCTGGCGGTGGCGGGTGACGGCGCCGACGAGCTGGTCGTCGGCTGCGACACGCTGGTCGCCACCGGCGATCAGATCTGGGGCAAGCCGCCCGACGAGTCGGCGGCACGCGCGACGCTGCGCCATCTCTCCGGGCGCACGCACCAGGTCGTCAGCGGCCTGGCGCTCGTCCGAGACGGCGAGGTCCGCGAGGCCGCCGAGATCACCCTCGTCACCTTCCGCGCGCTCAATGACGCCACGATCGACTGGTACCTCGCGACCCGCGAATGGGAAGGCCGAGCTGGCGGCTACGCGATCCAGGGTCGCGGCGCGGTGCTCGTCAGCCGCATCGAGGGCGACTACCTCAACGTGGTCGGCCTCCCGGTTGCGGCGCTGCTCGCGCTGGAGCCGCACCTCCAGCGCGACTTCGCTGCGCGCACCGGTTAGTGCACCCGGCAGAGGAACGCCACCTGCTGCTCCGGCGTCCGGAACGCGCGGCCCACGTAGACCGGGAGCTGGGCCTTCTGCTCGGCAAGCAGGTGCCGGGCCTCGGTGCGGCTCATCGCGCCGATGCGCACGCCACGATCGGCGCGGGCGACCAACAGCTCCCAGAGCGCACCCCGCACATGAGCCGCGCTGCGACCACCCCGAGCCCCGATCGCTAGCGGCGTCATCGCGCGGTTGCGCAGCGTGCGGAAGCGCGCGGGGGAGAGGCCGAAGATCGCGCGGGCGTTGCGCGGGATCGCGGGCGTGTGGAAGACGTGGAAGATCACGTGGCGGCTGAGGTGCGCCTGGGTCAGCATCGTGCGCGCGCGGCGCTCCAGCACCGGCCGCATCGCAGGCCGCACGTGCGCGAGGCGCGGCGCGACGAGGGTGTGGGCCAGCCGCGCGGTGCTGGCACGGACGCCGTGCTTGCGCGCGAGCGCCATCAGCGTGCGGTGGTCGTCCAGCCAGGAGACCAGCTCGTCGTGGTCGGTCTTCAGCACGGTGTTCATGCGCGCCTCGTCGAACGGCATCCAACCGGACATGACCCACGTGTCGGTCGGCAGCCAGTCCAGGCGCGCGCCCTTGGGCGCGTTGGTGTCAGCGGCGCCGGCCATGGGTACATGGGCGGCGGCGAGAACCAGAACGGCCAGGAGCGAGAGCAGCAGTCGGGAGCGCATGCCCTTACAACGGGCGTGGCGCTCGACTGATCTCGCACCTAGGGGTCGATCTTCCACACCTTGGTCAGACGTCTTGTCACGTTTCGATGCCACAGCGGACAACGTTGCTCTCCAGACCTTGCGTGGTCCGGTCAGATGACCATAGATTCGACGCCAGCAACTCGTGCGTGGTTCAGGGGTGAGCGCGTGCGTCCAACATGCGAACGCGGGGTCGTGTCGGCCCCCAGGGAGGTTCCATGCAGATCACCAGAACGGCTCGCGCCTTGCTCGCGGGCGTCGCGGCGTCGACGGTCCTCGGGGTCGGCGCCGCACACGCGGCCGACCGCACGGTCGAGCCGCTCAACCAGTACGCCGTGAGCGGTCGCGTCACGACCGACCAGCTCGCGCGCGCCGGCTATGACCTCAACGAGGTCAAGGCCATCGGCAAGACGGGCAAGCTCGGCATCGTCGCCACGCCCGCTCAGGCGCAGTCCTTGCGCGACAAGGGCGCGACGGTGCAGGCGCTCTCAGAGGCGCGCACGATGGCCGCACCGCCGTCACCGCTGACCGATCCGACGCACGGCTACGACGTCTTCCGGCCCTGGAGCCTGAAGCCGGCGCCGTGCCCGAACCGCTGCGCGACGCCCAACGTGCCGCTCAAGAAGTGGTACCACGACCTCGCCGCGCGCTATCCAGAGATCGTCAAGGAGGAGACGATCGGCACGTCCGTCCTCGGGCAGCCGATCAAGGCCTACAAGATCACCGAGGGTGCTCGGTCCACGCGCGACGGCGCCAAGCCGGTCACGCTGTTCGAGTCCACCCAGCACGCACGCGAGTGGATCTCGACCGAGGTCAACCGCCGGCTCTTCGCCTGGTTCATCGACCACCGCCGCGACCGTGACATCAAAAAGCTGTTGCGGACCAACGAGATCTGGTTCATCCCCATGATGAACCCCGACGGCTACGACTACACCTTCACCGCCAAGGGCACGCGCCTGTGGCGCAAGAACCTGCGTGACGTCAACGGCGATGGCGTGATCGACCCCGCCAACGACGGCGTCGACACCAATCGCAACTGGCCCGAGAAGTGGAACTGGGACCTGGAGGGCGCCACCGACGAGCCAGCCGGCGAGACCTACCACGGCGCCGCGCCCGCGTCCGAGCCGGAAGTGCAGGCCTCACGTGGACTCCATCAGCGCCTCAAGCCGAGGTTCCTCATCGACTACCACTCCTTCGCGCAGCTGATCCTGTACCCGGAGGGCTGGCAGGTCGAGACCGAGGCGACCGACGCGCCGCTGATGAAGGCGCTGGCCGGCGACGACGACCATCCGGCCGTCCCTGGCTTCGACCCTGACGTCTCGGCCGAGCTGTACACGACCAACGGCGACGTCACCGGCGACGCCTACAACAACTGGGGAACGCAGGCCTACACGGTCGAGCTCGACGGCGGCTCCGGCGACGGTGTCGGCGGCACGGTCGATGGTCCCGATTCGCTGCCGCCCGGCGGCTTCGTCTTCCAAGACGACGAGACGGCCGTCCAAGCCGAGTTCCAGAAGAACCTGGACTTCGCGCTGGACCTCGCCAAGTCCGCGGCCAAGCCCGACCAGCCGCAGTCGCACCTGGGCAACACGGCGCCGGACTTCGTGCCGACGACGTTCTCGGTCTCGCACGGCGATCCCCAGACCGTCGAGGTCAACGCCAAGCGCTCGCTCGGCGACGTCAAGGTGTTCTGGCAGGTCAACGGCGGGCGCGTCCAGCGCGGCGGCCTCGGCGAGTACGCCGGTGGCGAGCGCTACGGCAAGCCCGGCACCTACTACCACAAGCTCCGCGGACAGGTCAGCGGTGCTCAGCCGGGCGACACCGTCAAGGTGTGGTTCGGCAAGAACAACAAGACCTCGGATCCGTTCACCTACACGTTGAAGGTCGATACGGGCAGCAAGGTCCTGTTGATGGTCGCCGAGGACTACACGGGCAACAGCGACGACCTGGAGGGCACCCCGTATGCGGGCCCGCTCTACCAGGACGACTACGCCCAGGCGCTGACGACGGCCGGCATCCCGTATGACGTCTACGACGTCGACGCCAACGGTCGCACCGCGGCCTCGGCGCTTGGGGTCCTGTCGCACTACCAGGCCGTGATCTGGGAGACGGCGGAGGACTTGTACGTCCGTGAGCCCGGCCAGCCGGGCGGCACCGGCACGTCCAAGCTCGTCGACGACGAAGTCCTCAACGTCCGCGACTACCTCAACGACGGGGGCAAGGCGCTCGTGGCCGGCAAGTTCGCGTTGCAGTCCGGGTGGGACGAGTTCCTGTTCAACCCGCTCGGCGCTCCGCCGAACCCGTTCTGCAAGTCCAATCAGACCGACCCCAGCGGCGACGACGACCCGCCGGGCCAGAACTTCAACTGCGTGAAGCTCTCAAACGACTTCCAGCAGTACTGGCTCGGGGCCTACCTGCCGGTGACGGCGGCGGCCGACGCCGAGGCGGCGGCGGCGCTGCCGTTCCAGGAGGCGGGCGCGCCGTTCGGCACCGCGGAGTTCACCGTCAACGGCGAGGACTCAAAGAAGAACCAGGACAACATCTACTCGTTCCTGACGACGTCGAGCATCCTGCCGGTGGCGACCTATCCGCAGTTCGACAGCCGCCAGGCGGTCAAGTTCGACCGCCCGCCGTCGTTCGATCCGCCGACGGGTACGCACTACGCGTTCTCCCAGGCGGCCGACGACAGCTACAAGCGGCTGTCGCGGACGGTCGATCTGACCAGCAGCACGACGGCGGACCTGTCGTTCACGGCGTCCTATGACACCGAGCCCGGCTGGGACTACCTCGTGGTGGAGGCCCACACCGTGGGCCAGGACGACTGGACGACGCTGCCCGACGCCAACGGGCATACGTCCGACAGCCTGGAGAGCAACTCCAGCTGTCCGCAGATCCCGATCACCGAAGAGCATCCGTTCATGGAGCACTACGTGACGCTGCATCCCGAGAGCAGTCCCGGGGCCGGCGACGCGACGTGCGACAACGGCGGGACGACGGGCACGTTCAACGCGGCCAACGGCAACTCCGGCGGCTTCGTGGACTTCACGTTCGACCTCAGCGCCTACGCGGGCAAGCAGGTCGAGTTGTCGATCACCTACATCAGCGACGAGGGCTTCCAGGGCCTCGGCGTGTTCGTCGACGACGCGAAGATCACGGCCGACGGCGCCACCCTGACCGAGACCTCCTTCGAGGACGGGCTCGGCGGCTGGGACGTCCCGGGTGCTCCCGAGGGCAGCGACGGCAACGCCAACGACTGGATCTCCTCGGAATCGGTCGGCTACGTCGACGGTCCGGGCGTGGCGACCAAGGACACGATCTACTGGGGCTTCGGCCTCGAGGGCGTGACCGGGGCCGACACGCGGGCGACGCTGGTCAAGGACGCGATGGCCGCCCTGGGCGCTACAGGCTGAAGCGGTACTGAAGGGTCAGGGGCGTCGCCACCGGCATGGGGCGGCGCCCCGGGCTCCCGCAGCCTCAATGATGCTCAGGGTCAACTTGAGCTCGAGGTCTGGTCACGATCGCCCCTGAAGTCCCACTTTCCGTAACCGCGCACGTGCGTTTTGCAGCGTTTTTCGCTCGTTGCAATGTCGCATTCGCACCGCAGGACTCTGGGCGTCCCTCCGCTACACTGCGCCGCGTGGCCCGTCCGTCCGCCCCGCATCCGCGGGGCGCACGCAGCTCAACGGGCGGTCCGCTCTCTCCGGCATGGGCTTCTTCAGCTACCTCACCGGCTTCGGTGGCCGCGACATGGCGGTCGACCTGGGCACCGCGAACACGCTCGTGTATGTGCGTGGCCGTGGGATCGTGCTCAGCGAGCCCTCCGTCGTCGCCATCGACTCACGAACTGGCGAGGTCCACGCCGTGGGCATCGAGGCCAAGCGCATGCTCGGCCGCACGCCCGGCACGATCCAGGCCATCCGTCCCTTGAAGGACGGCGTCATCGCCGACTTCGACGTGACGGAGGAGATGCTGCGCCACTTCATCCAGAAGGTGCATCAGAACCGCTGGGCGCATCCGCGCGTCGTCGTGTGTGTTCCCAGTGGCGTGACGGGCGTCGAGAAGCGAGCGGTCGAAGAGGCCTGCCTCTCGGCCGGCGCTCGCCAGGCCTACCTGATCGAGGAGCCGATGGCCGCCGCGATCGGGGCCGGGCTGCCGGTCGGCGAGCCCACGGGCTCGATGATCGTCGACATCGGCGGCGGCACCTCCGAGGTCGCCGTGATCTCGCTGGGCGGCATCGTCGTCTCGCAGTCCATCCGCGTGGGTGGCGACGAGCTCGACGAGGCGATCATCAATTACGCCAAGCGCGAGTACAAGCTCCTGATCGGCCAGCAGACGGCCGAGGAGGTCAAGCTGGAGATCGGCTCGGCCTATCCGATGGAGGAAGAGGTCCAGGCCGAGATCCGGGGCCGCGACATGGTCTCCGGCCTGCCGAAGACCGTCGTGCTGACCAGCGAGGAGATCCGCCAGGCGCTCGAAGAGCCGCTGTCGCAGATCATCGACGCGGTCAAGGAGACGCTGGACCGGACCCCTCCCGAGCTCGCATCCGACATCATGGATCGCGGCATCATGCTCGCGGGCGGCGGCTCGCTCCTGCAAGGGCTCGACGAGCGCCTGCGGGAGGAGACGCAGATGCCGTCCCATCTGGCTGAGTCGCCGTTGACCTGCGTGGCGGTGGGCTCCGGCCGATCGCTCGAGGAGTTCGAGGTCATCCACCGCAGCAACAAGAATTCAAGGAACCGGCGCAGGCCGCGGTAGCGCCGCGCCCGGAGACCAAGCTTTGGAGTCGCGTACAACATGTACGACAAGACGGTTCGCCGACGACGTGCGGTTCTCGGGCTGCTCGTCGCCAGCTCCCTAATCCTCCTCACCGCCTATTTCCGTGAGCCCGCCGGGGGCGCGCTGCACAACGTGCAGCGCGGCATCCTCCAGGTCGTCTCGCCGATCCAAGACGGTGCCAGCCGCGCGCTCAAGCCCGTGCGCGATCTCTTCGGGTGGGTTGGGGACACCGTCTCGGCCAAGGGCGACCTCAAGGACGCCCGCAGCGACCGCGACCAGTGGCGCTCGACGGCGATCCGTCTCCAGGCCCAGGAGCGCGAGAACGCGCAGTTCCGCGGCCTCTTCGGGCTTGACCAGGCGCCGAAGTCGCTGAAGCCCTACGGGCCGCAGACCGCGCGCGTCACGGGCCAATCGCCGACGCTCTGGTACGCCAAGATCACGATCGACAAGGGCAGCTCCTCGGGCATCGAGGCCGACATGCCGGTCATCGCGTCCGACGGCCACGGCGGCGACGACGGCGGGCTGATCGGCAAGGTCGAGAGCTCGACCGGCAACGCCGCGATCGTCCGCCTGATCACCGACTCGTCGGTGTCGGTGTCGGCGCGCACCGTCGGCAACACCGCCCAGGGCGTGGTCGAGCCGAGCCCAGGCAACCCGCGCGATCTGATCCTGCGCTACGTCGCCAAGAACGACACGCCTGAGGTCAACCAGGTCGTGGCCACCGCCGGCACGGTCTCCAAGACCGACGAGCTGGACTCGATCTACCCGCCCGACCTGCCGATCGGGCGGATCACGCGCATCGACGACCAGGGCTCACCCAACCAGACGCCGCACCTGCGGCCGTTCGTCGACCTGCGGCGCGTGCAGTGGGTCCAGGTGCTCACCAAGAAGGTGGACCACAACCGCTGATGGCCGTCGTCACGCCCCAGCTGATCCTGCGTACCGTCCTGCTCGGCATCGCCGTGGTGGTGCTGCAGGTCGCCGCGGTCTCCCAGGTGGTCATCTTCGGCGCCAGCGCCGACCTGACGCCGCTGGTGGTCGCGGCCGTCGGCCTGATGTGCGGCTCGATCAGCGGCGCGATCTTCGGCTTCTGCGTCGGGCTCTTCTTCGACGCGGCGCTGGTGCAGACGATGGGGCTGACGAGCTTCGTGTTCGTGCTGGCGGGTTACGGCGCCGGCCGGCTGCGCGAGCTGCGCGACCCGCAGGCCACGGTCATCCCGATGGCCGTCGGCGCGGCGGCGACGGCGATCACGACCTTCGGCTACGGCCTGATGAACTTCATGCTCGGCATCGACGCGCCGGTCAGCTTCTTGCTGCTGCGCGTCATCCTTGCCACGATCGTCTTTAACGCGATCATCGCGCTGCCGGTCTTCGCGCTGGTGCGCCGCTGGCTCTCGCCGGTCCTGCCCGACGACCCGCGCCGGCGCCGGCGCCGGGCCTACACGACCGGGGGCCTATCCCCGTTGAGCCGCGCCTGATGCCGCTCGATCCCGCCAACGACCGGCGCCCGCCGATCACCCCGCAGCTCGCGATCCGCGTCGCCGGCGCGGGCGTCGTCGCCTTCGTGCTGTTCGGGATCATCTTCTTCCGCCTCTGGTACCTCGAGGTCCTCGACGGCGACAAGTACCTGGCCCAGGCGCGCGAGAACCGCGTGCGCACCGAGCGCATCCCCGCGCCGCGCGGGCAGATCGTCGACGCCAACAAGGTCGTCATCGTCGACAACCGCAAGGCCACCGTCGTCTCGCTGAACCCCGCGTCGATTCCACCCCAGATGCGCGAGGCGATCGCCACCTACGGTCAGCGCTTCACCGCGCGCTCCAAGCGCCGCAAGGGTCACCAGGGTCCGCGACCGCCGCTGCCGCAGCCGACCGGGGCGCTGCTGGCGCGCTACGAGCGGCTGGGCAAGGTCCTCGGCCTGTCGGTCAAGACGATCAACCAGCGCGTCGTCACCGGCATCCTGCAGGTGCCCTACGCCGACGTGCGGATCCGCACCGGCGTCCCGGCCTCGCAGCGCAACTACATCCAGGAGCGCTCCGACCAGTTCCCCGGCGTCACCGTCGCCCAGCTCTACGTCCGTCAGTACCCCTACAGGTCGACCGCCGCGCAGGTGCTGGGCTCGATCGGCCAGATCGACCGTGACCAGCTGACCCAGAGCCACTTCAAGGGCGTCGCGGCCGGCACCGACATCGGCAAGGCCGGGCTGGAGTACGAGTACGACAAGCTGCTGCGCGGGACCGACGGCTCGCTGCACATCGAGGTCAATGCTGCCGGCGAGCGCCGCCGCGCAAGCACGGTCCGCCAGCCCAAGCAGGGCCGCGAGCTCAAGCTCACGCTGCGCCTTGACGTCCAGCAGGCGGGGGAGAGCGCGTTGCGCACCGCGGGCCACGGCCTGCCCGGTGCGTTCGTCGCGCTCAACCCTGAGAACGGCGCGGTCTACGGGATGGGCTCGAGCCCGACCTTCAACCCGCGCGACCTCAACGGCCCGTTCGCCACCAACGCCGCCTACGAGGCGAAGTTCGGCAAGGCGGCGGGGTCGCCGCTCTTCAACCGCGCTGACATGAGCGCCTATCCGACCGGCTCGATCTTCAAGCCGATCACGTCGCTGGCCGCGCTCAGCGAGGGCCTGATCACGCCGAGCGAGAAGTTCAACGACACCGGCTGCTTCCAGACGGGCGCCCGCAAGATCGACAAATCCTGCAACGCCGGCGGCAAGGTCTACGGGCCCGTCAACATGGTTGATGCGCTGCGCGTCTCGTCTGACACCTACTACTACAACTTGGGTAAGAAGCTCTTTGAGCGTGGCGGCCTGGCGCTGCAGAAGTGGGCGCGCGACCTCGGCGTCGGGCGTCGCAGCGGGATCGACCTGCCCAGCGAGGCGCGCGGCGCGCTGCCGAGCCCGGCCAAGATCCGCGAGCTGCAGGACTACGAGCGCAAGTGCCGCAAGCGCGAGCACAAGGCCAACTGCTACATCGCCGACCTCAGCGCCAGCTGGAACCCCGGCGACATGACCAACTTCGCCGTCGGCCAGGGTGGCCTGCAGGCCACGCCGCTGCAGATGGCGACCGCCTACGCGACGATCATCAACCGCGGCCGTGTGCCCACACCGCACCTCGCCGAGCAGGTCGAGGACTCGCGTGGCGTCGTCGAGAAGATCGACAAGCCCTCCAAGCGCAAGGTCGCGATCAAAGAGGAGTGGCGCACCGCGATCATGGAGGGGCTCTCGGAGGCCGCCAACCAGGATGGCGGCACCTCCAAGCAGGTCTGGGACCAGGGCTGGCCGCGCGATCGCTTCCCGATCTTCGGCAAGACCGGCACGGCCGAGCGCATCGGCCAGGCCGACCAGTCGTGGTACGTCGCCTACTCCTACGACCACACGCCCGAGCGCAAGCCGATCCTGGTCGTGGTCACGGTGGAGAAGGGCGGCTTCGGCGCCGAGTCCGCCGCGCCCGCCGCGCGCCTGATCCTGTCGAAGTGGTTCAACGTCTCCCCGAAGCTGATCCGCGGGAGCTCGCAAGACACATGAGCGCCGCCTCGACACCGCTGCGTGACGTCGACGACGCGCCCCCGCGCGACCGCGTCCGCCCGCAGGGCATGGCGCTGCCGTTCGACCTGGTCCTGCTGCTGGCCGTCGCGGGCCTCGCCGCCTGCTCGCTGATCGCGATCCGCTCCTCGACGGCCGACGACATCAAGGGCGATCCGACCTACTACTTCGACCGCCAGGCGATCTTCTTCGCCGTCGGCGGCGTGGTCTCGCTCGCGCTCATCAAGTTCGACTACTCGCGGCTGCGGGCCGCGCGCTGGTGGATCTTCGGCTTCTTGATGATCTCGATCTTCGCCGTCAAGCTCATCGGGGCCGAGGCCAAAGGCTCGCAACGCGCGATCCCGCTCGGCCCGTTTCAGTACCAGGCCTCTGAGCTCGGCAAGGTCCTGATCGTCCTCGTCCTCGCCGGCTTCGCCGCCGACCGTGCGCGGCGCCTGCAAGAGCGCGACACCACCGCCCGGATCATGCTCCTCGGGCTGATCCCGGCCGCCTTCGTGATGGTCCAGCCCGACCTCGGCTCCAGCCTGGTCTACGGCGCCATCTCGCTGGCCATCCTCTACTTCGCCGGTACCCCGGCACGGCACTTCCTGGCGCTGTTCGCGCTCGGCGCGGTGGCGGTCAGCATCGTGCTGGTCGCCGCTCCCGCCGCGGGAGTCGAAGTGCTGCACGGGTACCAGAAGGACCGACTGACGTCCTTCCTGCACCCGTCCTCCGATACCAACCGGGCGGGCTACCAGCAGAACCAATCCCTCATCGCCATCGGCTCCGGTCAGAAGACCGGGCGTGGCGATCGCGCGACGCAGACGAAGTTCAACTTCCTGCCCGAGCACCACACCGACTTCATCAACGCCGTCGTCGGTGAACGCTGGGGCTTCGTCGGCGCCGCCCTGGTCCTATCCCTCTACGCGCTGTTGATATGGCGCGGGCTGCGGATCCTGACCATGGCGAAGGACCTGTTCGGCGCGCTGGTCGCCGGCGGCATCGTCGCGATGCTGCTGTTCCAGGTCTTCGTCAACGTCGGCATGACCCTCGGGATCATGCCCATCACCGGAATCCCGCTGCCGCTCATGAGCTACGGCGGCTCTTCGGTGGTGTCCACCCTCTTGGCCATCGGCCTTCTGCAGTCGATCTACGTCCAAGGACGTGCGTCGGCTGCGACGAAGGGCCGCATCATGGGCCACTGAATTGGTAAGGACTTACCCATCGTGAGAAAACAAGTGCTCGTCAGCGTGGACCGCGGGGAGACCCGCGTGGCGCTGATGGAAGCCACAGGAGCACCGGCTGCCGCCCCTCGCAGGGGCCGTAGCCGCGGAGGAAGCGCTGCCGCCGCGAGCGGCAACGCCTCCGCCACCAAGACCGCCGCCGCAAAGCCGGCCAAGGACGGCTGGCGCGTCGCCGAGCTCTACCTCGAGCGCCGCGGCAACCGCTCGATCGTCGGCAACATCTACAAGGGCAAGGTCGACAACGTCCTGCCCGGGCTGGAGGCCGCGTTCGTCGACATCGGCCTCGACAAGAACGGCTTCCTGCACGTCGACGAGATCGTCATCCCCGGCGTCGAGGTGGCCCGCCGCGGCCGCGCCGGCTCCAAGGGCAAGTCGATCGGCGAGTTGCTCAAGCCCGGCCAGGAGGTCGTCGTCCAGGTCGTCAAGGACCCCTTGAAGACCAAGGGCGCGCGCCTGTCGATGGACCTGACGATCGCCGGTCGCTACATGGTCTACACACCGACCGGCGAGGGCGTGGGCGTCTCCAAGCGCCTCGACGACAAGGAGCGCGATCGCCTGCGCCGTGAGGCCAAGGGCCTCGATCTCAAGGGCGGGGGCGCGATCGTGCGCACCGCGGCCCACGGCGCCACGCGCCAGGACTTCGAGCGCGAGCTGCAGTACCTGTTCAAGCTCCACGAGGTCCTCGACAAGCGCGTCGCGGAGACCGTTGCCCCGGAGATGGTCTTCCAGGAGGCCGACCTGTCGGTGCGCGTCGTGCGCGACATCTTCAGCGCGGACTTCGAGAAGGCGATCGTCGACGACGAGCAGCAGTTCCACCGGCTCGTCTCGTTCTTCAGCCGGACGGCTCCTGAGCTGGTCGACCGCGTCGAGCTCTGGCAGGAGTCAAAGCCCCTGTTCGAGGCCTGGGACGTCGAGAAGGTCATCGACGGCTTGATGTCCAAGCGGGTGGACTTGCCCAGCGGCGGTTACCTGCTGATCGACTACGCCGAGGCGCTGACGGTCATCGACGTCAACTCCGGCTCGTTCGTCGGGCGCGGCAAGCAGGCGCGCTTGGAGGACACGATCACGCGCACCAACCTGGAGGCGGCGGACGAGGTCGTCCAGCAGCTGCGGCTGCGCGACATCGGCGGCATCATCGTCATCGACTTCATCGACATGGCGCGCGCCAAGAACCGCGATGCGGTCTTGAAGACGCTCCGCAAGGCGCTCGACGACGACCGCACCAAGACGTTCACCGCCGAGATCTCCAAGCTCGGCCTGGTCGAGATGACGCGCCAGAACGTCACCGAGGGCGTTCGGGAGATCATGTCTCGCCCGTGCCCGACCTGCCATGGCGACGGCGTGATCAAGTCCGAGGAGACGATCGCGATCGAGTTCGAGCGCCAGCTGCGCGAGATCGCGTCTCGTGCCAAGCGCGGCACCGAGGCGTTCCTGGTGCAGATCAACCCGCGCGTGAGCGCGAAGTTCACCGGCGAGGGCGCGCGCGTGCTGCACGCGCTGGAGGCCGAGACGGGCAAGATCTTCCACTTCGAGGGCTCCGAGGGCCTGCCGCTGGATCACTTCGCGATCACCCAGGAGGGGGCCTCACAGGACATCGAGGAGCGCGCGATCCCCTTCAAGGAGGGCGACGAGGTGCTGGTCAACATCGTCGAGCCGCACATGTACGAGGTCGACGACGCGGTGGCCAAGATCGACGGCTACATCATCTCCGTGGTCAACGGCGGCCGCTTCGTCGGCACCAAGAAGCTCGTGCGCATCGAGGAGGCCGGGCGAACTGCCGCGGTGGCCACGCTCATCGACAGCGGCGAGGAAGAAGGCGGGCCCGACGGTGAGTCGCTAGAATCCAAGCCCAGGCGCCGCGGCCGCAGAGGTGGACGGCGCCGTTCGGCTGTCAAGGCCGAAGCGACTTCGGAGTAACGAGAGACCATGTACGCGATCGTCAAGACCGGTGGCAAGCAGTACCGCGTCGAAGAGGGCCAGACCCTCCTCGTCGAGCGGCTGCCTGGCGACGCCGGCGCCAAGCTCGACCTCGAGCCCCTCCTGTTTGCGGGGGACGACACCCTGTTCGGCGACAAGCTGGGCAAGGTCTCGGTGGCCGCCGAGGTGGTCGAGCACCTGCGTGGCCCCAAGCTGCGCGTCAACAAGTTCAAGCCCAAGCGGGGCTACCGTCGCAAGATGGGCCACCGCCAGGAGCTCACGCGCATCCGCGTGACGAAGATCTCGAAGGGGAGCTGAGCGACTTATGGCACATAAGAAGGGCCTCGGCTCCTCCAAGAACGGCCGCGACTCCAACCCCCAGGTCCTGGGCGTGAAGGTCTTCGCCGGCCAGGTCGTCACGGGCGGCGAGATCATCGTCCGCCAGCGCGGCACGGTCTTCAAGGCCGG
>JBEVLC010000317.1:0-5701 GCA_040509415.1 Baekduia sp.
GGAGCGCCGGCGCCGAGCTGCATCCGCGCGATGACCTGCCCAACGACAACCGTCGCGCCCTCCTCGGCGAGCAGCTCGGTGATGGTGCCGGCCGCGGGGGCCGGCAGCTCCATGTCGACCTTGTCGGTGGAGATCTCGACGACCGTGTCGCCGTCCTCGACGGTGTCGCCGACCTTGACCGCCCACTCCAAGATGGTGCCCTCGGTGACCGACTCGCCGCCGGCGGGCGTCGTGATGTCGATGATCTCGCCGGGCGTGGAATCGGACCCACCCACCCCAGCCTCCGCGGTCGCACCACTCCCGTTGCCGCTGTCACCGTTGGGTGATCCGGGGTGGGCGGGTCCGGTTTCGGCGCCTGCCGCGATCTCGGCGAGCACGGAGCCCACCTGCACGGTGTCGCCCTCGGCGAAGTGGATCGCCACGATGGTTCCGCTCGCGGGAGCGGGCACCTCCGCGTCCACCTTGTCGGTCGAGACCTCGACGAGAATCTCGTCGGCCTCGATGGTGTCACCAACCTGCTTGTGCCACTCCAGGATGGTGCCTTCCGTCACCGACTCGCCCATGGCGGGCAAGGTGACCTGAATCGCTGCGGCTTCGACGGCCATGTCTCTTTTCTTGACTCTAGCGCTGATGCGTGTTAGCGCCCGTTAGGTCGCGACGGCGCGTCTCGCGGATGAACTCGTAGGACCCGACGAAGGGCCCTACAGCACCTATTACGGCCACGGCGACCGCAAGTTGCAGTGAGATGACGCGTGCCCGCAGCGCCTCGATCGATAACAGGCACATCAAGATCCAGCCCAGCCCGTGGGCCAACCCGAAGATGAACTCGAAGGTCGCCAAGCCAGGGATCAGCCAGACCGTGAGCAGGATCGCGTAGACGGTCGAGTGGGCGAACGACAGGTGCTTGAGCGTCGTGAACGACGGGGTGAGGCGCGTGGCGGTGGTCACTGCAACAGCCGCGCCATTCGACGCAGCGGCTCATCGGCCTCTTTTGGCCAGTCGTCGATTTCCGCCGGCCACCACGCGTGCGCGTCGTGCTCGTGGTCGGGCGTGACGGTGGCCCCGGCTGCAAGCCAGGCCTGCCCGATGAACATGATGAGGTTGTGCGGCAGGCGCACAAGCGCCTCGCCGCGGACGCGCTCGGCGGTGACCTGCCACTCCTCGTGCAGCTCGCGCGTGAGCGTGGTGAACGGGCTCTCGCCCTCGTCGACCGCGCCGCCGGCGCCGAGCGCCCAGCGGCCGGCCCAGGAGGCGAGCCAGTCGGCTCGGCGGCCGGCGAGCCAGCGGCCCTCGCTGTCGCGGACGACGCAGATCGCGGAGATCGTCGCCGACGCGTCGCCGTCGACCAGGCGCAGCGCCCAGCGCAGCGGCTGCAACTCGACGTGCAGGGTGTCGCCGTCAGTCTCGTAGCCGACCAGCCGCGCGCCGGTGCCGTCGTGGCTGGGCGAGCCACGGTCGCGCAGGGCGGCGATCGCGACGTCGGCGGCGTTGACCTTCGCGTCGTCGGCGACGAACGCCTCGTCGCGCCAGACCGCGCGCACCTGATCGGCGTCCCAAGGGCCGCGAGCCAGGAGCGCGGGTGCGTGCGCTTGCGTCATCGACGTCGAAGGGTACGCTGGCGGCGTCTTGGAGCGCTCGCCCACGGACGTGTATACGGAGCACTGCCACCGGCGGGAGCTCGCCTACCAGGTCGGCGATGACGGCCGACCGGTCTTCCGGCCGCGCGTGGGGCCGAGCGTCTGGCGCGTCAGCGCGGGGGGTGGGACGGTCTACGCGACGACGGTCGCGCGGCCGCGTGGCGATGGCGAGGCCTACAACATCGTGCTGGTCGACCTCGACGAGGGGTTCCGGATGATGAGCACCGTCGTGAGCGTCGCGCCGGATGACGTCGTGGTGGGCGCGCGGGTGCGGCTGGCGTGGCGCGAGGGCGAGGCAGAGGGCGATGCGCCGGTTCCGGTCTTCGTGCCGGCTGACGCCGGCATTGCGAGTTCGCCTGGCGGCGAACGTCGCGAGGATGGCGATGCCGCATGACCGGCGTCGCGGTTGTCGGCGCCGCCGAGGCGCAGATGGGCAAGGCGCTGCCGGGCCTGTCGGCGGCCGACGTGATGGCCGAGGCGGCGCGCGCTGCGCTGGCCGACGCGGGGCTGACGATCTCCGACGTCGATGGCGTCTTCGCGGCGGCGACGCAGCTGCCGTGGGCGAGCGTGACGCTGGCCGAGGAGCTCGGCATCCGGCCGCGCCACACCGACTCCACCATGATCGGCGGAGCGTCGGCGATGGCCCACGTCAACCACGCGCGCGCCGCGATCGCCGCGGGGCTCTGCGAGGTGGCGCTGATCGCCTACGGGTCGACGCAGCGGTCGGTCGGCCGCGCGAGCGCCTCCGTCCAGGAGATCGACCCGTGGGAGGCGCCGTATCGCCCGCCGCTGCCGGTCGCCGCCTACGCGCTGGCGGCTTCGCGGCACATGCACGAGTACGGCACGACGGCCGAGCAGCTCGCGTGGGTGGCGGTCAGCGCGCGGCAGTGGGCGCAGCGACGGGCGGGCGCGTGGTCGCGCGATGAGTTGACCTTGGAGGATGTCGCCGCCGCACCACGGGTCTGCGACCCGTTCGGCGTCCGCGACTGCTGCCTGGTCACCGATGGCGGTGCGGCGATCGTGGTGACGTCGGTCGCCCGGGCGCGGGCGCTGCGGCGGCCGCCGGTCTTCGTGCTCGGTGCGGCCGAGGCTCAGAGCCACCGGCACATTTCGTCGATGCCCGACCTGACGGTGACCGCTGCGGTCGCGTCGGGCGCACGGGCGTTTGCCGAGGCCAGGCTGCGGCCGGCCGACGTGGACTCCGCGCAGCTCTATGACGCCTTCACGATCACCCCGATCCTGTTCTTGGAGGACTTGGGGTTCTGCGAGAAGGGCGAGGGCGGCGCGTTCGTCGCCGGCGGCGCGATCGCCCCTGGCGGGAAGCTGCGGGTCAACACCAGCGGCGGCGGGCTCAGTTACGGGCATCCCGGCATGAACGGGCTGCCGCTCCTGGTCGAAGCGGTGCGCGAGGTGCGCGAGGAGGGCAAGAACGTGGTGTTGGCACATGGCAACGGCGGCGTGTTGAGCGCGCAGGCGACGGTCCTGCTCGGGAGCGAGGCGGCGGCGGGTCAGCGGCCGCGGACGAAGGCCACGCGGTTGCGTGAGCCCGCGGGCGCGACGATGGGGCGCCGGCGCCGGGCGACCAAGCAGGCGGGTGCGCGATGAGCCGCCAACGAGCAAGACGCTCGTCGATCGAGGTAAGGATCTCCGCATGAGTCACAGGCAACGAGCGTGGTGGGGCTGGGGCTTTGAGGACGGCAAGCTCGATGCGGCCGCGCTGGCGCCGGTCGTGCGCGACGTGCTCGGCTTCCCGCTCCCGGAGACGATCGAGCAGCCGGTCGAGCTCGGGTCGATCGCGCTGCCGGAGCCGCGTGTGGTCGCGCCGCCGGGCGCACCGTGGTCGGTCGACCCGCGCGATCGCATCGAGCACGCCTACGGGCGCTCGTTTCCGGACACGGTGCGCGCGTTCCGTGGCCGGATCGACCATCCGCCCGACGCCGTTGCCTTCGCGCGCACCGAGGACGACGTCGAGGCCGTGCTGGAGTGGGCGGCCGCCGAGGACGTCGCGGTGATCCCGTTCGGCGGCGGGACGAGCGTGGTCGGCGGCGTCGAGCCGCGTGTGCCGGGCGACCGGCTCGGCGTGGTGTCGCTCGATCTGTCGAGGCTCGATCGAGTTGTAGAAGTTGACGCGGTCTCGCGCGCGGCGCGCGTGCAGGGTGGCGTTGCGGGACCAGCGCTGGAGGCCCAGCTCGCGCAGCACGGGCTGACGATGCGCTTCTTCCCGCAGTCCTTCGAGCTGTCGACGCTGGGCGGCTGGATCGCGACGCGTGCGGGCGGCCACTTCGCGACGGTCTGGACGCACATTGACGACATGGTGGAGTCGGTCCGCGCGATCACGCCGTCGGGCGCGTGGGAGTCGCGGCGGCTGCCGGGCTCCGGCGCTGGGCCGTCGCCTGACCGCCTGCTGCTGGGGTCCGAGGGCATCCTCGGCGTGATCACCGAGGCGTGGGTGCGGGTGCAGCCCAAGCCGAAGTTCCGCGCCTCGCGCGCGGTGCGGTTCAAGGACTTCATGATCGCCAGCGAGGCGGTGCGCGAGCTGGCGCAGTCGGGACTGAACCCGGCGAACTGCCGGTTGGTGGATGCCTTGGAGGCGCAGCAGACCGGCGCGGGCGACGGCACGTTCGCGCTGCTGGTGCTCGGCTTCGAGTCGACCGATAGCGAGGTCGACGGTCTGCTCGCGCGCGGGCTGGCGATCTGCCGCGCGCACGGTGGCGAGTGGGACGAGCCGAGTGGCGAGAGCTCTGGCGGCGCCGTCGGCGCGTGGCGCGAGGCGTTTATCGCCATGCCCTACCTCCGCGACGCGCTGCTGCAGCTCGGCGTCCTCAGCGACACGTTCGAGACCGCGATCACGTGGGAGCGCTGGCCGGCCTTCCACGCGGCGGTGACCGGCGCTGTGCGCGAAGCGCTCGGGGAGCCGTGCCGCGTGACCTGCCGCCTGACGCACGTCTACCCCGACGGCCCGGCGCCGTACTTCACGGTGCTCGCGCCGGCACGTCACGGCGACGAGCTGGCACAGTGGGAGGAGATGAAGCGCTCAGCATCCGACGCGATCATCGCCGCGGGTGGGACGATCACCCACCATCACGCGGTCGGTCGCGACCACCGCGAGTGGTACGACGTCCAACGTCCCGATCTCTTCGCCGCCGCCCTGCGCGCGGCCAAGAGCGCCGTCGATCCCGCGGGCGTGTTGAACCCCGGCGTGCTGGTCGACGCGTGACGGCGGGCGACGGCGCGATCGTGAGTCGCTTCAGGCGCGTCTGCGTGTACGCGGGCTCCGCGCCGGGTGCCAACTCGGAGTACGCCGAAGCTTCGCGCGCGATCGTCACCGAGCTGGCGCGCCGCGGCTCCAACGTCGTCTACGGCGGTGGGTCGCTCGGGCTCATGGGCGTGTTGGCCGACGCCGCGCTCGAAGGCGGCGGCGAGGTCACCGGCGTCATCCCGCGCTTCCTCGACGACCGCGAGGTCGCGCACGTTGGCGTGACGGATCTGCGCGTCGTCGAGACGATGCACGAGCGCAAGATGCTGATGGCCGACCTGGCGGACGCGTTCCTCGTGCTGCCAGGTGGCATCGGGACGCTCGAAGAGGTCATCGAGATGCTGTCGTGGTCGCAGCTCGGGCTGCATCGCAAGCCGATCGGGCTGTTCGACGTCGATGGCTTCTGGGGGCCTTTGGTGGCGTTGCTGGATCACATGACGACCGAGCAGTTCGTGGGGTTGGACCACCGTCGGCTGTTGTTGTCGTCCTCGGACCCGATTGGGTTGTTGGATGCGATGGAGGCGTGGGAAGCACCGAAGCTCGTGCGGCGCTGGCTGACGGACGAGGAGCAGACGTAGGGGTTTTGCGGCGTGGCTGGCGCCCAGTGCGCGGCGTTGGCTGGCGGCGCGCATCGTGGTCTGTCGGCACCGAGGGGAGTGAGCGGGGTTGACGCATCGCGGCGCCCGGGGTCGTCCGCCGGCGCCGGGGTGGGCGGGATGGAATCGTCCTGCCGGGATCCGTGGCGGGGTGGGGCCCAGAGTTTTGGGGGGAACCACCACCCGATGCGCGTGGGGGGCCCCCCCACCCT
>JBEVLC010000318.1:0-9667 GCA_040509415.1 Baekduia sp.
CCCGAAGACCAAGAAGGGCACGCGCGTCGGCATCACCCGCGAGGGTGGCTCCCGTTCCCGCGTCTCCCGGTCCTCGGGCAACAAGCTCGACTAAGGCCGCCAGGAACCATGGAAGCCGCAGCCACCCAGACCGCACGCTTTAAGACGCAGTACCTCGAGCAGATCCGTCCCGCGCTCATCGAGCGCTTCGGCTACTCGAGCTACATGCAGGCGCCCAAGCTCATCAAGATCACCCTCAACATGGGTGTCGGCGACGCCAAGCAGGACTCCAAAGTCCTCGACGCGGCCGCCGAGCAGCTCGCGACGATCGCCGGCCAGAAGCCGTCGATTCGGCGCGCGCGCAAGTCCATCGCGCAGTTCAAGCTGCGCGAGGGCATGGCCGTCGGCGTCAGCGTGACGCTGCGCGGCGATCGCG
This sequence comes from Baekduia sp., assembly GCA_040509415.1. Lineage (GTDB taxonomy): Bacteria > Actinomycetota > Thermoleophilia > Solirubrobacterales > Solirubrobacteraceae > Baekduia. The sequence continues at coordinate 416 of JBEVLC010000318.1, forward strand.
CGTATGAGTTCCTCGACCGCCTCGTGTCGGTCGCGCTCCCTCGGGTGCGCGACTTCCGCGGGCTCAAGCCCACGGCCTTCGACGGCCGGGGCTCGTACTCGATGGGCCTCAAGGAGCAGATCATCTTCCCCGAGATCGACTACGACGCCATCGACAACGTGCGCGGCCTCGACATCGCCATCACCACGACGGGCACGTCGAACGCCGAGACCTACGCATTGCTCGAGGCGTTCGGCATCCCTTTCAGTCGTGAGGGCAACCCGTACGTGACCGCCGACGACGGCACCCAGGAGAGCTAGACCGTGGCTAAGACGTCCCAGCGGGTCCGCCAGCAGCGTGGATCCAAGTACAAGACCCGGGAGTACACCCGGTGCCGCAAGTGCGGCCGGTCGCGCGCGGTCTACCGCAAGTTCGGCGTGTGCCGCATCTGCCTGCGCGACCTCGCGCACAACGGCTTTGTCCCCGGCATGACGAAGTCGAGTTGGTAGCGCCATGTCGATGACCGATCCTGTCGCCGACTACCTGACCCGGATCCGCAACGCGATCCGGGCTCAGCACGACGTCGTCGAGATCCCCGCCTCCCGGCTCAAGCGCGAGATGACCCGCATCCTCGCCGAGCAGGGCTACATCGAGGCGTGGGAGACCGAGGCCCCGTCGGCCGAGCGTCCCGCCGAGCTCATCCGCATCCAGCTCAAGTACACCGAGGACCGCAAGTCGGTGGTGTCCGGGCTGCAGCGCGCGTCCCGCCCGGGGCAGCGCTACTACGTGCCCGCCACCGGCATCCCCAAGGTGCTCGGCGGCATGGGCACCGCCATCGTCTCGACGTCGCAGGGCGTCATGACCGGCCACGAGGCTCGCCGCCGAGGCATCGGCGGCGAAGTCGTCGCGAAGGTCTGGTGATCACTTCATGAGCCGTATTGGACGCAAGCCCATCACGGTGCCCGCAGGGGTCACCGTGGCCATCGAGCCCGAGTCGGTCCGTGTCAACGGGCCCAAGGGCGAGCTCGTCGAGCGCATCCACCGCGACATCACGGTGGAGCAGAACGACGACGTCCTGACCGTGACCCGCCCGACCGACCGCGGCGAGCACCGTGCCCTGCACGGCCTGTACCGCTCGCTCGTGGCCAACATGGTCGTCGGCGTCACCGAGGGCTACGCCAAGACGCTGGAGATCCAGGGCGTCGGCTACCGGGCGGCCCTCAAGGGCCGTGACCTGGAGCTGGCTCTCGGCTACTCCCATCCGGTCTCGATCAAGGCGCCGGACGGCATCGAGTTCGAGGTCCCCGCGCCCACGCGCGTCATCGTGAAGGGGATCGACAAGCAGCTGGTCGGCGAGATCGCCGCCAACATCCGCAAGCAGCGTCCGCCGGAGCCCTACAAGGGCAAGGGCATCCGCTACGAGGGCGAGTACGTCGCCCGCAAGGTCGGTAAGCGAGCATGAGCACCACCACCCCTGAAAAGCGCCGTCTGCGGCGCCGCCGGCGCGTCCGCGCCAAGGTCAACGGCACGGCCGAGCGTCCGCGCATCTCCGTGTTCCGGTCCAACCGCGGCATCTCAGCCCAGCTCGTCGACGACGTGGCCGGCAAGACGCTGGCCGCGGTCCTGTGGACCGAGGCCGAGCTGCGGGATCTCCCGCGGACGGAGCAGAGCAGCAAGGCCGGTGAGCTTCTCGCGCAGCGCGCGAAGGCCGCCGGCATCGAGCGCGCCGTGTTCGACCGCGGCGGCTACCAGTACCACGGACGCGTCAAGGCATTCGCCGACGGCGTCCGCGAGGGAGGACTTGCCGTATGAAGCACGACAGCTTCGCTGACCGCGTCGTCTCGCCGGTCGGCCTCGACCTGCAGGAGCGGGTCGTCGAGATCAACCGCGTCGCCAAGGTCGTCAAGGGCGGCCGGCGCTTCTCGTTCACGGCCCTGGTGGTCGTCGGCGACGAGCAGTCGGTCGTCGGCATCGGCTATGGCAAGGCCAACGAGGTCCCGATCGCCATCCAGAAGGGTGTCGAAGCGGCCAAGAAGAACCTCTACCGCGTGCCCAAGCACGGCTCGACGATCACCCATCCGGTGACCGGCGTCTTCGGCTCCGGCCGCGTGCTGCTCAAGCCGGCCTCGCCCGGTACGGGCGTCATCGCCGGCGGCGGCGTGCGCGCGGTGCTGGAGCTCGCGGGCATCCACGACATCCTGAGCAAGTCGCTGGGCACGCAGAACCCGATCAACCTCGTCAAGGCGACGTTGGCCGGTCTGCAGGACCTGCGCACGCCCGAGGAGGTCGCGGAGATCCGCGGCCTGTCGATCGCCGAGGTCCTGGGCCTGAGCAACGAGCAGCCCGCCGGCGCCGTCGAGACGCTCGAGGGTGCGCCGGCCGACGGCGAGGCCGAGGCCGCGCCTGAGGAGGGCGCCGTGGCCGTCGCGACCGAGGAGGCGCCGGCCGAGGAGGCCGAGGTGCCCGAGGCGCCCGCCGAGGAGGCGACCGAGTGATGGCTGACAAGCTGACCGTCACCCAGATCAAGAGCAAGAACGGCTCCAACCAGAAGCAGCTCGACACGCTGCGCTCGCTGGGGCTGCGCAAGATCGGCCACACGGTCGAGGTCAAGGACTCCGAGCAGGCCCGAGGCATGCTCCACCGCGTCCGCCACCTGATCAAGGTCGAGGAGGACTAGCCCCATGGCTGACGAGATCGAGAAGGAGCCGATCGGGCTCCACAACCTCAAGCCCGCCCCCGGCAGCCGCCGGCCGCGCAAGCGCGTCGGCCGCGGCGAGGGCTCCGGCCTGGGCAAGACCTCTGGCCGTGGCCAGAAGGGCTACGGCTCGCGCTCCGGCGCCAAGGACCGCGCGCGGTTCGAGGGCGGCCAGATGCCGATTCACATGCGGATGCGCAAGCTGCGCGGTCCGCACATGAAGAAGTCGATGCCGTTCGAGATGTTCCGCACGTCGACCCAGGGCGTCAACGTGCAGGACCTCGAGGCGCGCTTCGACAAGGGCGCCGAGGTCACGCTCGACGCGCTCAAGGCCGCTGGCTTGGCGAAGAAGAGCGATGTCCCGGTGAAGATCCTCGCCAAGGGCGAGATCACCAAGCCGCTCACCGTCCACGCGCACAAGTTCAGCGCGTCGGCCAAGGCGGCCATCGAGGCTGCCGGCGGCACCGCCGTCACGATCGAGTCCTAGCCGCTCTGGCAATACCCACACGTCGGCTTCGAGGGCCCCGGGCGACCGGGGCCCTCGGTCGTCGGTTACCCTCTGGCCTTCATGCTCTCGACCATCCTGAGTGCGTTCACCGTCCCGGAGATCCGCAAGAAGCTCGCCTTCACGGCGCTGATCCTTGCGCTCTACCGCGTCGGCTCCCACGTCCCGGTTCCCGGCGTCGACGTCCAAGCGGTCAAAGACGCGCAGGAGTCGTTCGGTGGGGGAGGCATCCTCAACCTGCTGAACACGTTCTCGGGCGGCGGGTTGAGCCGCATCGCGCTGTTCGCGCTCGGGATCATGCCCTACATCACGGCGAGCATCATCTTGCAGCTGCTCACGGTGGTCGTCCCCTCGCTGGAGAAGCTCCAGAAGGAGGGCGAGGTCGGCCAAGCGCGCATCACGCAGTACACGCGCTACCTGACGGTCGGCCTGGCCTTCGCGCAGTCGATCGGCTACGTCTTCCTCTTCAAGTCGCTCGGGCCGTCGACGGGCACGTCGATCATTTCGAAGTTCGACACGCCCCACGTCTTCCTGATCGTCGTCTCGCTGACGGCGGGCACGGTGCTGCTGATGTGGATGGGCGAGCTGATCACCCAGCGCGGCATCGGCAACGGCATCTCGTTGATGATCTTCGCGTCGATCGTCGCCGGCTTGCCCAGCGGGCTGTCGTCCTGGTGGAACAACCCCGACCAGGTCTTCGTCGTGATGATGCCGTTCATCGCGCTCGCCGTCGTCTGCTCGATCGTCTTCATCCAGGAGGGCCAGCGCCGCATCCCGGTCCAGTACGCCAAGCGCGTGATCGGGCGGCGCATGAGCGGCGGCGGTCAGACCTACCTGCCGCTGCGGGTCAACATGGCCGGCGTGATCCCGGTCATCTTCGCCGCGTCGATCATGGCCTTCCCGCCCACGGTCGGTCAGCTGATCAACACGCCCGCCGCGGTCGACTTCGCCAACTTCCTGAGCCCCGGGAAGGCGCCGTACGTGATCGGCGAGGCGATCTTCATCATCTTGTTCACGTACTTCTACACCGCGGTGACGTTCAACCCGGTGGACCAGGCTGAGAACCTGAAGAAGTACGGCGGGTTCATCCCGGGGGTGAGGCCAGGCCGTCCGACGGCCGAGTTCCTCGATCGCATCCTCGCGCGCCTCACCTTCCCCGGCGCGCTGTATCTGGCCGCCGTCGCCGCGTTCCCGACGATCCTCATCGCGATGACGGGGGCGACGAACTCGTTCCAGTTCGGCGGGACCTCGCTGCTAATTGTCGTGGGCGTCGCGCTCGACACGATGAAGCAGCTCGAGGCCCAGCTGATGATGCGCAACTACGAAGGCTTCCTCAAGTAGGATGCCCGACCTTCCCGGGACCGGTGCCTCCGTGGCCCCGGTCCGCAAGGAGCCTGCGATCGCCGCCGTGTCTGAACTGAACCTCATCCTCGTGGGTCCGCCCGGTGCCGGCAAAGGCACCCAGGCCGAGCGCCTGACCGAGGACTTCGGGCTGCCCTACTACGCCACGGGCAACATCCTGCGCGACGCGGTCTCCAAGGGCACCGAGCTTGGCAAGCAGGCCAAGGAGCACATGGACGCCGGCGGCCTGGTGCCCGACGACGTCATCATCGGCGTGATCCTCGAGGCGATCGCCTCAGACGAGGCCGCCAATGGCTTCCTGCTCGACGGCTTCCCGCGCACCGTGCCGCAGGCAGATGCCCTCGGCGCGGCGCTGCAGAAGGCTGGGCGCAAGATCAGCGCGGTCCTGCTGATCGACGTCCCCGACGAGGAGGTCGTGCGTCGCCTCTCGGGTCGCCGCGTGAGCAAGTCGGGTCGCGTCTACCACGTCGACTTCGATCCGCCCAAGCATCCCGATCGCTGCGACATCGACGGCTCCGCGCTGATCCAGCGCGATGACGACAAGCCCGAGACGATCCGCAAGCGGCTGGCCGTCTATCACGAGCAGACCGAGCCGCTCGTCGACTACTACGAGAGCCGCGACCTCCTGCGCCGCTTCGACGGCACGCGCACGCCCACCGAGGTGCACGACCACGTGCGCGCGACGGTGGCGACGCTGCGTCTCGAAGACGAGCTGTGAACCCGACCCGACCCACCCCGGCCCCGCCGCCCGCCAGCCCGGCCCCGCCAGTGCCGTGATCATCAAGAAGTCGCCCGCCGAGATCGAGAAGATGGCCGCCGCCGGCGCCATCCACGCGGCGACGATGAAGCTCGTCGCCGGCAAGATCCGCGAAGGCGTCAGCACCGCCGAGCTCGACCAGGCCGCCGAGAAGTACATCCGCTCCCAAGGCGCGGTCCCGTCGTTCAAGGGCTACCGCGGCTTCACCGGCTCGATCTGCGCCTCGCCCAACGCGATGGTCGTCCATGGCATCCCCGGCCCCTACCGGCTCGCCAAGGGCGACGTGATCTCGATCGACATCGGCGTCACCTACGACGGCTGGGTCGCCGACGGCGCCGTGACGTTCGGCGTGGGGGAGATCACTCCGGTTGCCGACAAGCTGCTGGAGGTCACGCGGCGCTCGCTCTTCGATGCCGTCGAGCAGTGCCGGCCCGGCAACCGCCTCGGCGACGTCTCGCACGCGGTCCAGGCGACGGTCGAGGCCGAGGGCCTGTCGGTCGTCCGCTCGCTGGTCGGGCACGGCATCGGGCGCGACATGCACGAGGAGCCGCAGATCCCGAACTACGGCGACCCCGGCAAGGGCCCGCTGCTGGAGGCCGGGATGGTGCTGGCCGTCGAGCCGATGACGACCGCCGGCCGCCACATGGTGCGCATGGGCGACGACGGCTGGGCGATCTACGCCCAAGACGGCTCGCTGGCCGCGCACTTCGAGTTCACGATCGCCATCACCGCCGAGGGTCCGCGGATTCTGACGCCTTGGCATGAGGGCCAAGGCGCCCTGTAGTTCGCCCCTTTGCTATCTTGGATCGTCCGCGCGTGCGCAATGCCCTCGCGTGCGCGCAATCGGTGGTGTGGCAGCGGCGGCCCTCGCGGCAGCCAGAGCCCATCACCGGGCAAACTCTTGGAAAGGGACCATGAAGGTACGACCGTCGGTGAAGCCGATGTGCGAGAAGTGCAAGATCATTCGCCGCCATGGCGCGGTGCTTGTGATCTGTCAGAACCCCCGGCACAAGCAGCGCCAGGGCTAGGTTTCTGATGGCACGAATCGCCGGGATCAACGTCCCCCTGAACAAGCGCGTCGAGGTCGGCCTGACCTACATTTACGGCATTGGCCGCCCGACGTCGAACAAGCTGCTGAGCGCTGCCGGGATCAACCCCGACACGTACGTCCGCGACCTGACCGAGCAAGAGGTCAGCAAGCTGCGCGACGCCGTGGACAACCTCATCGTCGAGGGTGACCTGCGCCGTGAGCGCTCGCAGAACATCAAGCGCCTGATGGAGATCGGGTGCTACCGGGGCCTGCGCCATCGTCGTGGCCTCCCGGTCCGGGGGCAGAACACCAAGAACAACGCCCGCACGCGCAAGGGTCCCAAGCGCATGTCGGTCGCTGGTAAGAAGAAGGTTGGGAAGAAGTAGTGCCCGCACCTAAGCGCCCGGCCCGCGGCCGCCGTAAGCCGAAGAAGAACATTCCCGTCGGCCAGGCCCACATCAAGACCTCGTTCAACAACACGATCGTCTCCCTCACCGACCGCGAGGGCAACGTCATCGCGTGGGAGTCCGCCGGTGGCGCCGGCTTCAAGGGCTCCCGCAAGTCGACGCCGTTTGCCGCGCAGGTCACGGCCGATGCCGCTGCCCGCAAGGGCATCGAGCAGGGCCTTCAGAAGGTCGAGGTCTTCGTGAAGGGTCCCGGCTCCGGCCGGGAGACCGCGATCCGCTCCCTCCAGGCCGCCGGCCTCGAGGTGACGGGCGTCAAGGACGTGACCCCGCAGGCCCACAACGGCTGCCGCCCTCGCAAGCGGCGCCGCGTCTAGGAACCCCGTATGGCTCGTGATACAGGCCCCCAGTGCAAGCAGTGCCGCCGCGAAGGGCAGAAGCTCTTCCTGAAGGGTGAGCGCTGCCTCACCGACAAGTGTGGCGTCGAGCGCCGCGCGTACCCGCCGGGCGACCACGGTCGTGGCCGCCAGAAGCAGTCGGAGTACCGCGTGCAGCTGCGTGAGAAGCAGAAGGCCCGCCGCTACTACGGCGTGCTCGAAGGCCAGTTCCGTCGCTACTACGACAAGGCGTCGCGCCAGGAGGGCATCACGGGTGAGAACCTGCTCATGCTCCTGGAGTCCCGCCTCGACAACGTCGTCGTGCGACTCGGCTTCGCCGCTTCGCGCCGCCAGGCTCGCCAGATGATCCGCCACGGTCACTGGACGATCAACGGCCGCCGCGTCGACATCCCCAGCTATCAGGTGCGTGAAGGCGACGTGCTGGCCGTCAAGGTCGGCACCGGCGCTGAGGCCATCATCCGCGACGCGACGGAGCTCACCGCTCAGGTCCCGGCGTGGCTGCAGGCCGACCACGATGGCCTGACGGCGAAGGTGCTGCGCAAGCCCGAGCGTCGTGAGATCACGACGCCCGTGCAAGAGCAGCTCATCGTCGAGCTGTACTCCAAGTAGGACTGTTTGACCGCGCGCCCTCCCATCCGTTGAAGGCGGGAGGGCCGCGCGAGAGGCCCGGCGACTCCCCGCTCTGCTGCGCCGGGCACCACGACGAAGAACCAGGACCTCCCAGTGCTCGACTTCCAGATCCCTCGCATCACCAGCGAATCCGTCGAGGAGCATCGCGGCTCGTTCGTGATCGAGCCCCTCGATCGCGGCTTCGGCTACACGTTCGGCAACTCGCTGCGCCGCGTGTTGCTGTCCTCGCTGGCCGGTGCGGCCGTCACCAGCGTCCGGATCGAGGGCGTCGCCCATGAGTTCTCGACGATCAAGGGCGTCACCGAAGACGTCACCGACATCGTCCTGAACCTCAAGGGCATCGTCTGCCGCATGCACTCCGACGCGACCGAGATCGAGGCCCCGCTGGTCGTCACCGGCCCGGGCGAGATCACGGCCAAGGACATCGACCTGCCCGCGGGCGTCGAGATCCTCAACCCCGACGTGCACATCGCGACGCTTGAGAAGAAGACCAAGCTCGAGATGTACATGACGATCGGTCGCGGTCGCGGCTACCGCCCCGCCGAGGAGAACAAGTCTCCCGACCAGCCGATCGGCGTCATCCCCATAGAATCGATCTTCTCGCCGGTCCGCCCCGTCGCCTATGCGGTCGAGCAGGCCCGCGTCGGCCAGCGCACCGACTACGACAAGCTCACGCTCGACATCGAGACCGACTCCTCGATCGATCCGCAGGCCGCGCTCCGCGAGGCCGCCGAGATCCTGATCTCGCAGCTGGCGATCTTCACCGACGCCGACCGCATCGAGGAGCTCCGCGCGGGCCCCGGTGGCGCGCTGGACGCGGGCCAAGTGCCCGGCACCAACGGCGCCGGCGCCACGAGCCAGGGCCCGATGCACGACATCCTCATCGAGGAGCTCGAGCTCGGCGTCCGCTCCTACAACTGCCTCAAGCGCGCCGGCATCCAGACGGTGGGCGACCTGATCTCGAAGTCCGAGGGCGAGCTAGCCGCGATCCCGAACTTCGGCAAGAAGTCGATCGACGAGGTCATCGAGACGCTGCACGCGCGGGGCTTGGCTCTGCGCGACGACTGAGAAGGACTGAAAGACCCATGCGCCATCAGAAGACCCGTCACAAGCTCAGCCGCGACAGCGCGCACCGCAAGGCCCTGCTGGCAAACCTCTGCAAGGAGATCATCCAGCACGAGCGGATCAAGACGTCCGAGGCCAAGGCCAAGGCCGTCAAGCCCGAGGTCGAGCAGCTGATCACGCTCGCCCGCAAGGGTGATCTGCACGCCCGCCGTCAGGCCCTGTCGATCCTGGGCCAGGACAAGTTCACCGTGCACAAGCTGTTCGAGGAGGTCGCTCCGCGCTACGTGGACCGGCCGGGTGGCTACACCCGCATCCTCAAGCTCGGCCCGCGCCGGTCGGACTCGACCGAGATGGTCTACATCGAGCTCGTCTAGCTCGGACGCGGTCGCGGCTCGGCGACCAAGGCTTCGGACGAAGGGCGCCCGTT
>JBEVLC010000319.1:0-10729 GCA_040509415.1 Baekduia sp.
CCTGCGACAGCGGCTCGGCCAGCGCGTTGACGAGCTGGCTCAGCTTGCGGCGCTGGGCCTTGCCGATCGTGTCGTAGGACGGGAACGCGTCGCCCTGCTTGAGCGTCGCGAGCTCGGCGTTGACCGCGTCGAAGCGGGCGGCGATCGTCGCCGCCAGCTTGGGGTCGGTCTTGCGCAGTGCCGGAGCCAGGAGACCGAAGGCCGACTCCGAGCCCTCGACGTTGGCCTCGAAGTCGGAGAGGTCGGTGTGCGAGTACCGGTCCTCCTCACCCGTGATCTTCGACGCGGAGACCTCGTCCAACAGGCCGTTGGCGCCGTTGGCCAGCTCCTCGGGCTGGTAGGTCAGGCCCTTGGTCTTGGTCTGCAGCCGCTTGACGTCGACCAGCAGCTTGTCGGCGATCGGCTCCAGGCCCTTGGTGCTCTTCTTGACCCAGAGGCCCTGCTCGATCTTGTGGAAGCCCGTCCAGGGCGTGCCCTGCTCGACGTCGTTGACGCGCGCGTCGATCTCAGGGTCGAGGCCGCCAAAGGACTCGGCGACCGGCTCGATCGTCTCGTACGGCGCGCGCGTGGAGGCGAACAGCTCCTTGGCGCCATCGACGTCACCGGCCTTGATCGCAGCGACGAACTTCTCGGTGCGATCGACCAGGATCGCCGACTTGCTCTCCACGTAGCTGCGGTAGGACTGGGTCGCCGACTTCAGCAGCGGGTCGTTGGCGCCGGTCTCGGCAACCGTGGCGCCACCGACGTTCATGACGCCCGTTGCCGCGGTCTTCCCGCCGGGGCAAGCCATCGAGTACTCGCCCGGCTTCAAGTTGATGGTGAAGGAGCCCGACAGCCCGGGGACGAGGTTCTCCTTCTCGCCGAGGATGCGCGATCCGGAGAGGACCTCGAACTCGCTCACGCGGCCGGTGCCAGCGTTGGTCACCTTGAACTCGGTGCGCCCGGCGTTGAGCTTGAGCGAGGCGGGCTCACAGCCAGCATCGGTCAGCTTGATCGCGACCTGCTTGGCGCCGGCGGACCCGGCGCTCTTGTCGTCGTCCGCGCCACACGCGACCAGCAGCAGGGCTGCGGAGGTGAGGACGATGGCCGCGAGGGCGGCGTTCTTCATGCGTTGCTCCTTGGAGGGCTTCTTGCGTGCCGGCATCAAGACGTAGATGACGGCGGGAATCGCGTAGACGAGATAGCCGATGACCTCGATGTTCGTCGGCGTGGGCTGGAGGCCGAGCATGCCCGTGAGCAGCGCGGCGGTCCATGTGCCCGGAACGACCAGCCAGGTGAGATCCAGCGCCTGGCCCTGGCCGAAATTGATCCAGCCCGCCTCGTGGGCGGTATGCAGCGTGCTCGCGACCAGCCCGGCGGCGACGAGCGCCAGCACGACGCCGGTGATGCGGAAGAACCGCTGCAGGTTGAGCTTGATCCCGCCGCGGTAGATCGCATAGCCAATGCCGATCGCGCAGACGATGCCGAGGATCGCGCCGATGCCGGCCGTCCCGGGGTCCTCGGAGTTCTGGAAGACCGCGAGCAGGAAGACCGCGGTCTCCAGCCCCTCGCGGAAGACCGCGAAGAACGCCATGCCGATGAGGGCCTTGACCGAGCCCTCCTTCAGCGCGCTAGCCGTGCTCTCGCGCAGCTCGCCGGACAGCCCGGCGGCGTGCCGGCGCATCCAGACCAGCATGAAGGTGACGATCCCCACGGCGATGGCGCCGATGACGGTCTCCAGGCCCTCCTGCTCCTTTTGGGGCAGCTCCTCGTTGATGAGCTCCAGCGCGACGCCCACAGCCAGGCAGATCGCGGCAGCCGAGACAACGCCGACCCAGACCCAGCGCAGGGCGTCGGTCCGGCCCTCCTGGCGCAGGAACGTGGCGATGATCGAGACGATGAGCGCCGCCTCAACCCCTTCGCGCAAGCCGATGACGAACGTCGGAAGCATGCCGGCATCTTAGGCGACCCTAAACGGCCATGTCGGGTCACCTAATTCGGGTGCCCTCATTCGGGCGCGGAGACGCGCTTCTTCTCCTCCTCACGGGACTCACCCGACAGGCTGTCCTTGAACTCGCGCATGCCCTTGCCGAGCGACTTGCCGGCCTCCGGGAGCTTCTTGGGTCCGAGCACCACCAGCGCGAGGACGAGGATGACGAGCATTTCGGGGAAGCCGATGGGCACAGGTGCCCTCCTAGCGGTTGGGTTCAGCAATTCCTGCGTGGCGGGTGCCTGACCGGATCAGCGATAGGTTCGGGTGGTGGCACAGATCCACGAGCACGATCTCGGGCTGAGCTGGGTGATGGACGACGCGATGGAACGTGGCTCCCCGACACACCGTTCACAGTCCACCGCGTCGTGCACACCCGATTCTGGCGGGAGGTCGCGCTGTGGTGGCCCGAGCGCCGTGCGCTTGTGGTGGCCGAGGCACTCGGGACCACACCCGCCTTCGCGGTCGGCTCCGGGCCCGTTGGCATCCACCCTATGTTGCGGCTGTTGCCGCCCAACGGTCTGCGACGCTTCGCGCCTGATCACCTGCTCGTCGGCCACGGCCCACCGGTCCACGGCCCCGATCTCGCCTCCGAGGTCGACCGTGCGATCGCACCGCTCCCGTCACGACATACCCAAGCTGATGCTCAAGCTGCCGGCGCTGATCCGCACCGCGCGCTGACACAGAGACGCAACGCCCGCCCATCCACCGTCAGGAGTGTTTGATCCGATGTCCGAGCCCACCCTGTCTCCAGTCCTGGACGCCTTCCGTCTGGACGGCAAGGTCGCCGTGGTCACCGGCGCCTCGTCAGGCCTGGGCGTCGCGTTCGCCGAGGGGCTGGCGCAAGCCGGCGCCGACGTCGCCCTCGGCGCGCGCCGCGCCGACCGCCTGCAGGAGACCAAGGCGCTCGTGGAGGCCACCGGTCGCCGGGCGATCACCGTCGCGACCGACGTCGCCAAGCCCGAGGATTGCACGGCGCTGATCGAGGCCGCGGTGCGTGACCTCGGCCGCGTCGACATCCTGGTCAACAACGCCGGTATCGGCACCGCGGTTCCGGCCACGCGCGAGACGCCCGAGCAGTTTCGCTCCGTCATCGACATCAACCTCAACGGCGCCTACTGGATGGCCCAAGCCGCCGGCCGGGTCATGCAGCCGGGCAGCAGCATCATCAACATCTCCAGCGTGCTGGGCATCACCACGGCGGGCCTGCCCCAGGCCGCCTACGCGGCGAGCAAGGCCGCGCTCAACGGTCTGACGCGCGACCTGGCCCAACAGTGGACGGGCCGCAAGGGCATCCGCGTCAACTCGATCGCGCCTGGCTTCTTTCTCTCCGAGATGACCGAGCAGTACCCCGACGGCTACCTCGATCTCATGCAGCACCGCATACCCGCCGGCCGCAAGGGCGACCCGCGCGAGCTGGCGGCCACCGTCGTCTTCCTCGCCGGACCAGGCGCCGGCTACATCACCGGGCAGGTCCTGCCGGTCGACGGCGGGATGACGATCACCTAGGCGCTGGGCACCCAGCCCGCCGGGAACGCGCCGGCGGGCACGAGGCCCGGGCGGTCGTCAAACCACTTGCGGGCGACCTGCTCGGCCGGGCGGCCTTCGATCAGGGGCCGCACGTCGCCGACGGTCAGCAGTACGGCGAGCGTCGCGCCGATCTGGAAGTCGGCCGCATTGGGCTGATCGCCCGCCAGGATGCCCTCGGCGACATAGGCATCGATGCGATCAAGCTTGGCGGGCAGGCCCGCGAGGTCCTCGGCCAGCCGGACGGCCGTGATGTTGTGGTACTTCCACGAGGCGCGGACGAAGCGCATGGCGAAGTCTGTGCCCGCCGGGTTCAGCGTGCTGCCGCCGGCGACGAAGGTGCCCGCCGCCTCGGGCCGAAAGTGCAGCGCGCCCCACGGCAGCCGGCGACCGAGATCCTGGAGCTCCTCGTCGCCCCAGCGCTCGGCGGCGGCAACCGCGTCGCCGAGCTCGGCCGGGTAGAGCGCCGGCTCGGGCACGAGTTGCTCCAGGCGCTCGAGGATCGCGATCGAGCCGTGGACGGGCTCGTCGTCGAACATCGCGCCGGGGACCGTGTGCCGGTCCTCACCGTAGAGCCGCTTCATCTCCTCGACATGCGGCCCGGCCTGCAGCTCGACGCGCTCGTACTCCAACCCCTTCAGCTTGAGGGCGGCCTCGACCGTCGCGCACGGGTGCGACGGCGGCAGAAGGTGAAGGACGATGCGCGGTTGCTCGGACATCCGCGCATCCTATGTCGACGGCGCGGTTAGAGCAGCGCCGGATCCGGGTCGTGCAGCAGGAAGCCCGCCGCGTCGAGGATGCCGCGCGCGTCGAGCCGCGACAGCCGCGCGAGCAGCTCGCCGTCGGCGCTCTCCCACGCGGCGACCGTCGCCGTCTCGTCCAGCGGCTTGAGCCCCGCCGCGGCGGGATCGTCGAGCGCCTGGCGAAACCAGGCGAGGTCGTCGGAGACGCGACGTGGCCGGTCGCCCGGCGGACTCCACGGGTCCTCCCCCGCACGACGCTCCGGCACACCGGGCGGACGGGTCAACGCGACACCCAGCGCACCCATCCAATCGGGCCGTGGCTGCACCAGTTCCAGGATTGCCATGGCGACATGGTGCCCGATGCCACCAAATCCTGACCGTCGTCGTCAGGCAACGGGCGCCAGCGGACTCGCGGCGCTCAGCCAGCCACGGAGCCGATCGCCTCGACCGCCAGCGTGAACTGACGCTCCGTGATGTGGATGTGGGACTGCTGGCTCATCGACCGCGCAGGGACCCCGAGCGCCTCGATCGGCGGCGCGTTCTCCAGATGCGGCACGACGACCAGCGGCTCGATCTGTACCGCCCACGGCCAGCGAGCAGACCCACTGTCCTGCGCGGGCTCGCTCGTGACCTCGACGATCCCGAAGACGCGCTTCCAGACCGAGGCATAGAGAACCAGCCGGTCCCCCGGCCCCATCCGCGGGCGTCGCGGAAAGCCCGTGCGCGTGAGCCTCGTGGGAGCACGCTCGTCGATGAGCCAGGCCTCCGGGAGCGGGCCGCGCGAATGGCCGACGGCCTTGAGCCAGTACTGAACGGGCACGGCCGCCGCGCTACGCGACGGTCTGCAGCTGCTTCGGCAGGCCGGTCAGGACCTCACAGCCATCGTCGGTGACGATCGCCAGATCCTCGATCCGGACACCGACCGCGCCGGGCACATAGACCCCTGGCTCGACGGTCACGACCTGGCCGGCGGCCAGCGTCGAGTCCGAGCGCTGCGACAGGCGCGGGCCCTCATGGACCTCGGCGCCCACGCCGTGGCCGAGGCCGTGGCCGAAGTGCTCGCCGTGGCCGGCGGCGGTGATGATTTCGCGGGCGACGGCGTCGACCTCGCGCCCCCCGGCGCCGGCGCGCACCGCGGCCAGCGAGATCTCCTGAGCGCGGAGCACGACCTCGTAGATCTCGCGATCACGCGGGTCCAGCTCACCGGTCGCGTAGGTGCGCGTGCAGTCCGAGGCGTAGCCGTCAAGCTGAGCGCCCCAGTCGATCGTGACCAGCGTGCCGGCGGGGATCGCGACGTCGCGCGGCACGGCGTGCGGCAGCGCGCTGTGCTCGCCGGCGGCGACGATCGGCGCGAAGGACGCGGCCTCGGCGCCGGCCTTGCGCATCGTGACCTCGAGGTCGAGGGCGACGTCGCGCTCGGTGCGGCCGACCAGGCCACGGCTGAGGACCTCGGTCAGCGCGGCGTCGGCGAGCTTGGCCGCGGCGCGGATCTTGTCCAGCTCGCCGGCATCTTTGACGGCGCGCAGTTGCTCGACGGCGCCACCGGCGGCTACGAGCTCGACGCCTTCGACGAGGCGCCCGGCCAGCGTGGCGTGGTCCTTGACCGACATCGAGGCGTCGTCAAAGCCCAGCCGGAGCGCTGTGCCATCACCACCGCCGAGCGCTTGTGCGACGGCGGGCAGGAGCTCGGGCGCGATCTCGCGCCGCCAGCCGGCGTCCAGCTGCTCGGCCGACTGCGTGAGGTAGCGGAAGTCGGTGAGGAAGAGGCGCTGATCGCCTGGCCCGACCAGCGCCAGGCCGTTGGAGCCGCTGAAGCCCGTCAGCCAGCGCACGTTGACGAGGTTGGTGACCAGCAGCGCGTCGAGCTCGCGCTCGGCGAGCACGGCGGCGAGACGGTCTGCGCGATCCATGATCGTGCTCACAGGTCCAGCTCCTCCTTCAGACGCACCAGCGCGGTGCGATAGCCCTCGACGCCCTCGCCCTTGACGGTCGCGACACAGAGGTCACGGATGACCGACACGCGGCGGAACTCCTCGCGCGCGTCGACGTCGGAGAGGTGGACCTCGACGGCGGGCAGCGCGGCGATCTCCAGCGCGTCGCGGATCGCCCACGAGTAGTGCGTCCACGCGCCCGGGTTGATGATGATCCCGTCGGCCAGGCCCTCGACCCGGTGCAGGTGCCCGACGAGCTCGCCCTCGTGGTTGGTCTGGAAGAACCGCGGCTCCAGATCGAGCTCGCGCGCGAAGGTGCCGATCTGCTGCTCGAGCTGATCGAAGGTCAGCGTCCCGTAGTGCGAAGCCGGCCGCCGCCCGAGCATGTCCAGGTTGACCCCGTGCAGGATGTCGACGCGGTTGCGCGAGTTCATGACGGGAGTGCTCGCATGACGCTGGATCCGTTCGCGGCCCGGGTTTGGGTCGTCATGCGACCAACTCTCGCACGGCCAACACCACATCGTCGTCGGCCACGTCCTGCCCGTGGACCACGTCGCCGGCGCCTCGGACGAGCACGAACGGCGTGCGCGTGGTGGTCGTGCGCTTCTTGTCCAGACGGGTCGCGGCGACGATCGCCTCGGGGTCGACGTCATGGCCTTCCAGACGCGTCGGCAGCCCGGCGTCGCCCAACAGCGCCTCGACCTGGCCCCGCAGATCCGACAGCCCGCTCAGCCGCAGCGCGGCGAGCAGGCCGAGGCCGACGGCCTCGCCGTGGCGCAGCGTCCCGTAGCCGAGCGAGACCTCCAGCGCATGACCGACGGTGTGGCCGAGGTTGAGCACCTGGCGGCGGCCGCCGTCGCGCTCGTCGGCGGCGACGACCGCGAGCTTGGTGCGAGCGCAGGCGAGGATGACGTCGTCGTCGACCGGACCGCCGGCGGCGATCGTGTCCCACAGCGGACCGCCGGCGATCAGCGCGGTCTTGACGACCTCGGCGTAGCCGGCCGCGTGCTCCTCCAGCGGGAGCGTGGCCAAGGTGGTGGTGTCGGCCAGGACCGCCGCGGGCTGGTGGTAGGCGCCGACGTAGTTCTTGGCCTCGGGTAGATCGACGCCGGTCTTGCCGCCGTAGGCGGAGTCGACCTGCGAGACGATCGTCGTCGGCGCCTGCACGACCGGGATGCCGCGCTGGAAGGTCGCCGCGCAGAAGCCCGCGAGGTCGCCGACCACGCCGCCGCCCAGCGCGATCAGGTGATCTGCGCGGGTGACGCCCTGGGCGACCAGCGCGTGCCAGACGCGCTCGGCGGTCGCCAGCGTCTTGTGCTCCTCACCGGGCGGGATCTCGACCAGGCCCGACAGCGCCGCCGTCAGCCCAGCGCCGAGATGGTGCTCGGCGACCGCGCTGTCGGTAACGCAGAACGCACGGCCCTCCAGGCCCGGCAGCGCGCCGGCCAGCGCCAGCACGCCGCGCCCGACGAAGACCGGGTACTCACCCGAGGCCGCCGACGCCCAGGCCATCCGCGTGCCCTCGGGCGCCGACGCCAGCGCCTGTAGCGCACCGTCGGCGCGGACGATCATCTGCGGATCGCCCTGGGGCAGGTGCGCGTCGGCCAGCGACTCGTACAGCGCATGGCGCTCGGCGTGCAGCGCGGCGAACGCGTCGCGGTCACGGGCCAGCGGACGGTCCCGACCTGCCGCGCGCGACCAGGCGACGTCGAGCGGCACGTCGAGCAGCACCGTGGTGTGCGCGGCCAACGCGGCTCGCACCCGCGGCGAGAGGACCGAGCCGCCGCCGAGCGAGACGACAACGTCCTCGCCTTCGGCGCCGTCGAGCACGCCGGCGACGACCTCTTCCTCGGCCGCGCGGAACGCCGCCTCGCCCTCCCCCGCGAAGACCTCCGGGATCGGCTTGCCAAAGCGCTCGATCAGCAGCGCGTCGGTGTCGACGTGCCGCACCCCGCGCACGGCGGCCAGCTCACGGGCGAGGGTGGTCTTCCCCGCGCCCATGAACCCGATGACGACGGTCAGCCGCGCCACGCGATCCGTTCGACGTACCGGTCCACCGCGTCGCGGACATCGTCGATGTGGTCGCCGCCGAACTTGCGCCGGTAGGCGTCGGCCATCACGTAGGCCAGCATCGCCTCGCCGACGACGCCCGCGGCCGGCACGACGCACGAGTCGGTGCGCTCCCGCAGCGCTTGGGCCGGCTCGTGAGACTCGATGTCGACCGAGCGCAGCGGCTTGGTCAGCGTCGGGATCGGCTTCATCGCGACCTTCGCCACGAGCGGTAGGCCGGTCGTCATGCCGCCCTCCAGACCGCCCGCGTGGTTGGTCTCGCGAAAGTAGCCACGTTCTTCGGTCCAGAAGATCTCGTCGTGGGACTGCGAGCCCGGCGCGCCCGGAAGGTCGAAGCCGTCGCCGAACGCGACGCCCTTGGCCGCCTGGATCGAGCAGAGCGCGCCGCCGATGCGGCCGTCCAACCGCTCCTCCCACGACACGTGCGAACCGAGGCCCGGCACCAAGCCGAAGGCGATGACCTCGAAGACCCCGCCGATCGACTCATTGGCCTTGCGCTGCACGTTGATGTGGCTGACCATCGCGCGGCTCGCCTCGGGATCCAGGCAGCGGACCTTGTCGTCGTCGACGCCCTCGAAGTCCTCCAGGGTCACCGGCGTCGTACGCGGCGCGGCGTAGACGTCGCCGATCTGCACGACGTGGCTGCGGATCTGCACTCCGACCGCCGACAGGAACGCCTTGCACAGCGCACCGCCGGCCACGCGCGCCGCGGTCTCGCGGGCGCTGGCGCGCTCCAGCACGTTGCGCACGTCGCTGAAGCGGTACTTCTGCACGCCGACCAGATCGGCGTGGCCCGGGCGTGGCAGATGGACCTCGGGGATCTCGGCCTCGACCGGCCACGGGTTCATCCGCTCTTCCCAGTTGGCGTAGTCGCGGTTGGGAACCTGGAGGGCGATTGGGCCGCCGAGCGTGCGGCCGTGCCGGACGCCGGCCGTGACGTTGGCGTGGTCCTTCTCGATCTTCATCCGCCCGCCACGCCCGTGGCCCAGCTGTCGCCGGGCCATGTCGCGGTCGATCGACTCCTGGTCGAGCTCCAATCCCGCGGGCAGGCCCTCGACGATGGTCGTCAGGCCCGGCCCGTGGGACTCCCCTGCGGTGATCAAGTTCAGCGCCATGCGGCGCTGAAGTCTATGAGGCGGCCGCCGGCCGCCGCTCAGCGCCTACGGGGCCGGGACGGTCAGGACCGTCGAGGTCTGCTGCACGGCCGTGCCATCGGCCGCACCGGCGACCGTCGAGGGCACGTTGGCGACGTCGGGCGTCGTGGCCGGGTCCTTCTGGACCAGGAGGCCCAGGCTCTTGGAGAAGTCCCAGCTGGCCAGCGCGTTCGGGTCGGTGGCCACGAGCTCGCGCAGCGTCTCACGGCCGGCCTTGGACTCCCGTGCGTGGGCCTTGGCCGCGCTCGCCTTGCTCGCCGCCTTGTACTTCTTGATGGACTTGAGGTCGAGCTGGTACTGGACCACGCCGGCGGTGCCGGACTGCAGGTCGAAGAACTCCGTGTCGCCGGCGCGCAGCACGATCTGCTGGCAGTCGTCATGCGACGGCTTGCAGCTGCCGTCGCCGTTGGGCTCGGCGTCGGCGTTGATCAGGAAGATCGCGGACTTCTGGTCGTCGGCCAGGCCGAGGTACACGAAGAACGGGTTGTCTGACGACGGCAGCGGCGTGAGGCGCGCGACGTTGTCATAGCTCTTCATCGCGCCGACCTCGCCGAAGCCGAGCTTCACGCGGTAGGTGTCGACCGAGGTGCTCTCGGGCTTCTTGGTCGTCACCGGCGCCGTGGGCTCCGTCGGGGCCGTGCCGCCCGTCGCGCCGCTGGGCTCCGTCGAGCCGCCGCCCAGCGCGCCGCTCGACGGCGCCGAAGACGGGGACTGGATGGCAGCGAGCTTGACCGGCTTGGGCTGGTGGTGCTGGACGAACGGGTCGCGGATCTTCTTGCCGGAGGAGCGCTCGACCTTGCCGGCCGCCTGCTCCTCGAGGCTGATGACCTTCGCGCGGGCGACGTCCCGGTGATTGGCTAGGCCGTTGGGCGCGGTCACGGCCGCCACGTCGGTCACCGGCGCGCCGGTGCTCGACGAGCTGCCGCCGAGGACGATCGGCACCGCCACGAGGGCGGCGACCAGCGCGATGGCCACCGGCCACAAGCGCTTCTCGACGAGGTCATGCAGGACGTTCTTAAGGAAGTTCATCGGTCACTCCCGATCAGGCTGGCGGTGGCCGTGGACGCGGTGCCCGCCGTCGGGGTCGCCGGCGTCGCACCGGCGGTCAGCCCCTCATCGGCAGGCAGGAGGTAGGCGGTGACGGCGACGGTCGCGTCGACGTCGGGGAAGCCCTTGACGCCGGCCTTGAGGCCGACACCGTCGACCGTCAGCAGACGGCCCTTCACGTTGATGTTCTTGCCCTTCACCGCCGTCAGCCCGTCGATGGCCTTCAGGAAGCGCTGCAGGTTGGCGAACTTGCCGGTGAAGTTGAAGGAGAACGGCATGGTCGGGAAG
>JBEVLC010000320.1:0-6904 GCA_040509415.1 Baekduia sp.
CGCCACCAGGCGCGCCGCATCCGCAGTTTGGCGAGTTCGGGCCGACCTCGACGGGAGCCGACGGCGACCAGCACGCTGCGGGCAACCCCTACGGCGCGCCGATGGCGGCGCGCAGGCCCGAGCAGGTGTCCGAGGCGCGGCACGTCGCCACGCTCGGCCGAGGCGGGCACGCGAGCGTCGTGTGGCTCTCGGAGGCGCGCGCGCGCGACCTGCCCGAGGACTCTCGGCGTCGGCTCGCGGAGCGCCGCGCGTCCGTCGAAGCGGCGTTCGACGGTCCTCCACAGACGTGAAGCCGGTCGGCTCGCGCGTCACGATGACCGTCAGTTGGTGGGGCGGGCACGCGCTGCCGACCGAGGGCGACTTCCTGCGGACCAGCACGGGCCGGTGTTACCGGATTGATGAGGTTCGGATGAAGGGCGAGCGCGGGGCACTGATCTGCACCGTGTTGGAACGTGACGCGGTGGCCGCCAGCGACCCTGGCGTGTTCCTCTGGGCGTGGGCTCCTCGCCGCCGCGTTGCACCTCGTCGTTAACTCAGCTAACATCGTGGACGTTCCGACCAAGGAGAATCCCGATGGCTGTCAAGAGAGAAACGCGTGACGCCGTAGCTGAAGTCCACGTCGCCGAAGCACCGCGCGAGAGAGCGTTTGTCGTGGAGAGCCACGCGATCGCCACGCGCATGACGTTCCGCGCTGCCGTGCGCGAGGCGCGCGCCATGACATCGAGCACCACTACGCCGTGGTTCACTAGCGCACACGGCAACCTCGGCGTGATCGAGGCCGATGGCGGCGTGACCTTCCCCGACAACTCCGAGCCGCCGCGCGACTGCGAGGGCCTGCCGATCACCTCCACGCGGACGTGTGTGCTGTGCGCCGGCCACGGCAAGCGCATCAGCATCGAGAGCGGCAAGCGCGACGAGCAGTGCTCGTGCGAGAACGGCCGGATGCCCGCATGAGCAAGCTAGCGGAGCGGCTCGCACGCGTCGCGGCTGATCCCAACCTGTGCCATAGCGCGGCGCGCTGGCGGCTGCACGAGCGGGTCTATCCGGGGCGCGGCGCTACGTTCGTGGTCCAGAGCTACGAGCAGCGCGGGGGCGACACGGATCTGATCACGAGCTTCGAGACGTTGCTGGCCGAGTTGTGCGCGAAGGCTCCCGACGACGCCGAGATCACCTATTGCGAGTGGGCGCTGGGCGTGCTGCGCGAGGGAGCACCCGATGCGGGATGACCGCAAGGTGCTGCGCGCGGTCGCCGCGGCGCACCTCATGCTCGGCCGGCGGATCTGCGCCGCCGACGTCGCGGAGCTGCTCGGCGAGGACGCCAGCGACTACGGCGACGCGCTGAACGCGCTGGCCGACGACGGCCTGCTCGCATACGAGGGGCCGCGCGAGGGCTTCGACGGGTTTTCGATCGGCGAGGACCCAGAGGGGCAGCGGGTCACCGACGAGCGCGGATTCTGGCGACCAACGACCAAGGGCATGATGGAGGCGATGGGATGATCGACCGTGAGCGGGGCCGCAAGGTGCTGGCCCACATCAAGCAGACCGAGGCGCGCGTCGCCGAGGCCGAGCAGTACATCGGCTACAAGGGCATCGAAGGCCCGCGCGAGCACGAGGACGCCTCGGCGTTCTGCCAGCGGGTCGCCGGAGACCTGCGCTCGCTCGGCATGGTGGTCGAGGCGCACGAGGCGCTTCAGGGCCGACGCTACGACGATCCGAACGGCCCGTCTCTGGGCGAGCGCGACAGTGTGCTGACCGGCGTCGCTGGCGCGCTCATGAACGGGCTGCACGGCGACATCATGCGGTCGTCCGATGGGCTGCATCAAGTCGGCGACGATCTGGCTCTCGGCGTGGTGGCGACCAACCGCGACAAGTCGGGCGAGGCGATCGCCGCGGCGTTCGCGCTGCTCGGTCCCGACGCGATGGACTTCCTCGGCGGTGGGCGACGATGATCCTCTACCTCTCTCACGGCGCGCCGACCTTTCCGGAGGACTTCGACCACCAGAAGCTTCGCGAGCTGGGCCACGATCCGACGAGCGAGGATCTGCGCTCGGCGATGATCGCGGGCGACTGGTTCGTGGTGGAGCCCCGGCAGAACCCGACGGGGATGCGCGGCATCGGCAGCCTCATCAAGGCGGACCGACGTGTGCTGGCGATCGACCTCGACGCGGGCACGTGCGAGGTCGTGCATGAGGGCCTCTGGCCGACGCCGGAGCTGATCCTGCCGATCTCCCTGCGCGGGCCAGACGCCGAGGGCATCTACGTGGACTGCTCGTCGCGGTGCGACGTGCGCGGCGGTGCGATTCACGCGCCCGAGTGCCCCCACTACGAAGGAGCGCCGACCGGTGCCTAGTCCGCGCAGGCCTGGCCCTGGCAAGCTCGCGGACCTCTACAGGGTGGTCCGCCTGACCAGCCGCGACTACAGCGTCCCGAAGGGGTCGCTGGGGATCGTCATGGGCGTCTGCGAGCACATCGAGCCCGAGGCGTACGAGGTGCAATGGATCGAGCGCGGCGGCCTCAGCGCCCCGGTGCTCCCCGGCGACTTGGAGCACGTCAGCGAGATCTTGCTGCCCAAGCCCGCGCCGCCGGAGCCGACCGACGTCGACGTGGCGATGCGTCAGCTCTCCCACGACGACTGGGCGATCGTCTACCTCATGACGCTCGACGCGTCGCCGGAGATCCACGCCGACAACGTGCGGCGCATCCGCGACCGCTACCCGGCGACGACGCTACGGGGTAACCCCGAGAAGCTCTACGGCCAGCCCTACGCGGCGTGGTGCAAGGTCCACGACGTGATCAGCGCGTTGACCCGATCGGGTAGCCGCGAGTCGCCGCTGCCGCAGGCGATGCGCGACCAGATGCGCGCCGCTGTCGAGCGCGATGTCGAGGCGCGAGGCGGGACGCTCCTGCTCGCCGACGACGCCGTCACCGAAGTGCCATCCGAGGAGCGACCGAAGCCATGAGCGACATTCTGATCATCGACCGCTGCCCCGACTGCGGCGCGGTCGCCCACCAGGGCGCGCTGCTGGGCGCATCGTTCCCGACCGCCTTCAGCGAGGAGTTGCAGGCCCACGTCCCGATCGACGCGCCGTGCATGCGACGCGCCGCACACGGCACGCCGGAGACGCTGCGCGTGCGGGTCCTCGGCGATCTGAGCGAGCCCAAGCAGTTCGGCGAGGATGACGATGCCGCCCTGGACGCCTCATGACCATCCCGCTGCGGGAGCCCGCGAAGAAGTCGCGGCAGGGCGGGCGCATCCTGCCCGCGATCGCGCTACGCCGACGGTTGCCCGCGGGCCTCGGCCTCGAAGGGCGCGGCTGTGTGATCTGCGGCAAGGCGTACGGGTTGAGCGTCGAGAACGGCCGCTCGTTCTGCTGGACGCATCATCCGGCGCGCGCCGCGGCATGGCTGAGCGAAGACACCTGGACCCGGCACCTGATGCCGGCGCGCGAGCGTGAGATCCCGAACCGGCGCACCTGCGAGCGCATCCTGCGTCTGTCTGGGCGCACGACCTCGCCGAAGGGGACGCGGTCCAAGCAGAAGCGCGCGCCGCGCCGACGCGCGAGGTGGCGCTGATGAAGCAGCTTGCCGGGTTCATCGGGCTGTTCTTCGTGGTCGTGCCGGTTGCCGTCGGCACGTTCTGCGGGCTCGTGACGTGGGCGCTTATGACGGCTTTCCCGTGATGTCTGCGTGTGCTTGGTGGCCGGGACGCACGGACGAGGTCCGTCGCGTTGCCGATCGCCTTCGACGCCTCGGCCAGCCGGACGGCGAGACCACCACGGGCGCGCTGGCGCGGCGCACGGGCAGCGACGTCGCGATCGTCACCGACGCGATCGCGATGAACGACTTCGTCGCCGACGCGGTCGCCGAGTTCGTACAGCGATGAACGGGCTCCTAATCAACTGCTCGGCCTGCGGAGCGCAGCGATGGGCGGGACTCGGTCCGTGTCGCGAGTGCGGAGAGCCATCGCCCGAGTACAAGGCCGAGACCGTTCGCATCAATCGCGAGCGTGCGCTGGCCGGGCTGCCGCCGCTGTTGCCCGAGGCCGAGCCCTTCTTGCCGCCGTTGCCGCCGCCCTAGTTGCGTCCGTCGGGGAGGCGCGGTAGCTTTCCCGGCCGATGTTGCGCGCAGAACTCTCACCCGCCCTCGTGCTGACCGTGGCCCACGCCTCGGCGAGGACGCGCGGGATCGAGCGGACCTGCGACTGGTACGTCGGTACGCCGAGCAACCAGTCCTTCAAGGCCACGTAGCGGGCGGACGTCACCATGACTCCCACCGCGACCAAGGCTCGCGGGGGGCGTCAGGCGACGTGGACCCGTGACACCATCATCGACGCGCTTCGGCGCTACGCGGCCCTGTACGGGCCGGACTTCACCGCGGCGGCGTTCTCGCCCTCGACGGCGAAGTGGCGCGACGGCGGCGACGAGATCGTCGAGCGCTACTACAAGGGCGACCCGGAGACGGGCGCTGCTTGGCCGTCGCTGAACGCCATCAAGTCGCACGTCCCGAACGCTTCCTTCAACGAGGCGCGCAAGCTGGCCGGCCTCCCGGCCAACAAGCCCGGCTCGAAGAAGCGCGCCGCTGGCGAGCACAAGCCCGTCCGCGACGTGTCGCACGCCAAGGCGACCCGCACGATCTACGTCGAGAAGCCCGACGAGGTCGTCGCGCGCCGTCTGGCGAAGGCGGAGGCCAAGGTCGAGCGGCTGACCGAGACGCTGCGGCAGGCGTCGGCGCGGTCCAAGACCGAGCGCGTCACCACCACGAAGACGAAGACGAAGGTCGTCCGCGAGAAGGTCGTGGACGAGCGCGCCGTCGCTCGCGAGCGGGCGAAGGTTGAGCGTGCTGAGAGCGCGGCGATGGCGCTGCGCGGCGCGCTGGACGATGCCCAGAAGCAGGTCAAGGAGGCGCGTGCCTCGGCGACCAAGGCGGCGTCGCGGCTGGAGCGCTCGGAGGCCACCGTCAGCGAGCTTCGCGAGGAGCGGCGCGTGCTGAAGGCCGAGGTCAAGGCGGCGCTGGACGAGGGCACCGCGCTGACGGTGGAGCTGGCCGCTGCGCGCGGCGAGGCGGCCGAGGAGCGGGCGCAGCGTCGGGTCATCGTCAAGGACGCGCCGGAGCAGGCCGTGGTCGACGAGGCGTTGGCCGAGGCGGATCGGGCGCGGCATGCGGTCCACCAGGCCGAGGTGCGTGCGGCGAAGGCCGAGCGCGAGTACCTCGAGCTGGCGGCCGCGGCGACCGGCGATCCGCGCAAGCTCACCCGCGCCGAGCTCGACGAGCTGCGCGCGGATGGTCCGGCGGGCCGGGCGGTGTTGGCCGCGGCCCTGAAGGAGTTGGCGAAGTCCAAGAACCCGGCGGCGCAGGTCGCCGCGCTGACCGCCGTGGCGTCGGCCGCGGTCTCGTGGAAGGAGCGGCTGTGACAATGGAGGAAGGGGCGTGGTGGACGCGCCGGCGCGAGCGGAAGAGAGTCCGCGAAGCGTCGGTCGTCCCCACCCCCGACTTCCTGCGCGACGATCCGGGCACGCCACTGGGCGTCGGAATGCCGAGCGGGCGCGCGCTGCGCGAGGACGGCGACAGCCACCTCGAAGCGTGGGGGCGCGTCGTGCGCTCTGACCCGTGCGCGCTGTGCGGTGGACCAGGCGGGTCGCTCGACCACATCGAGCCGCGCTCGCGACGGACGTCGGGTCTTGGCGGCGCGCACTCCTGGCTGAACTACGCCGGCATGTGCGACCGCTGCAACGGCCGCAAGCGTGACCTGCCGCTGCTGATCTTCATGGCTCGCCGCCGCGGGTCTCCTCCGAAGCGTCGAAGGGAGGTGATGGTCATGTAGCGGTCCTGTGTCGCTGACGTGGCGGCGGCGCGGGGCCGGTCTGGTAGCTTGCCTGTCGCTGCGAGCCGGACGGGGTCGGTTACCTCTACGGAAGGTGAGGGGCGGAGTTCGAGTCTCCGCCTCCCGGCGATAGCCGGGAGTGGTGTAGCGGTCGCACGTTTCCCCCGACGCCAATTTCATGCTCGCAGCAGTAGACTTCACGTCGTCGGATCGGCTTCCGACCTCGGCTCAGGCGAGCCGGAGCATCGAGGGTTTTCTTCTCATGAATCCACCCTCAACGCGCTAAACATGCTCGCCGTCGCCGTAGGTCACGCCGCGACATTCGGGGCTCGTCTAATCGGCCAGGACGCAGCGCTCTGGACGCTGAAATCGGGGTTCAAGTCCTCGGCCCCGAGCTACGACAAGCCCTCCACTGCTCCGGGTGGCCGAGTGGCTAGGCGCTCGCCTGCAAAGCGAATCACGCGGGTCCGAATCCCGCCCCGGAGTCTCTGCTAGCGTTCGCCGCCGCGAGCCGGATGGGGTAGTCGGTTACCGGATCACCGTTCGTCCCTCCAGGACGAGCCACGCCCTTTCGATAGGGCGGTCGACCCCCAACGAACACGCTCGCTGCCTTTCGCCTGACGGGCCGCGTCTCCCTCATCCCCGGAGGCGCGGCCCTCGGGACTGGTACGCTTCAGCGGCGCTGAGCCGGACGGTCTCGGTTCTCTGTTTATCACAGTCGTGGTTCGATTCCACCGCTTGCTGCGCACTTGGTCAGCCCTTCGGGTGGACGAGGTTCTCCAGCAGGTAGGTCGTTGGGCTTCGGCACAACTCGAGTCCTCTAACATGCTCAGCGCACGATCTTGTCTGCTCCGTCGTCGTTGCTGATCCGATCTCCTGGCGGCCGCCGGGAGGCCGGGGAGGCGGCGGCGGGGCAGAGAAGACCGCGGCCCCGGAGAATGCGCTGGCTAGTTCGCCGCCCTCTCAAGGCGGAAGATCGGGTTCGATGCCCGGCGGGGTCATAGGCGCGGCTGGTGCGCCTCAGCACCTTCGGTGATGTTGGCCGCTGGGGGATCACGTGCCGGCCGCGCCGCTGGGGCAGTA
>JBEVLC010000321.1:0-4884 GCA_040509415.1 Baekduia sp.
CTGACCGGTGCCCTCGAGCACGATGGTGCGCTTCTTGGGACGCCACGGCTCCGCCGCAACCTCGTACTGGATCCCTTCCTCAACGAGCGACTTCTGCACCCTCCAGCAGGGGCCGAACCTCCGAGGCGTTCCGCAGCGATGCAGTGTCACGCGCATCTCGGTCGCCTTGAACTCGGGAGGTGCTCTCCTGGGCATCACTGCGGTGAGGGGTTTCCTAAACCGCGTGCGCTGGTTCGATTCCGGCCGGGGCATCCCGCTTGCCATGCGAGATGCGGCGCATGAGCAGGCACTTCCGGGCGTGCGCGAGCGCACGACGCGCGGAACAACCAAGCACAGTCCCGGGATAGATGCGGGTGAGGCGCTACTCGTTCTCAGGCGCTGCGGTTTTGCGCCCGGACAACCCGAGTCCCAGAAAGACAGCCGCGAACACTAGGAAGACCACGCCTATGCCCGACGAGTCACGGGTGAAGTCGACGATCGCGACGATGAGGAACACCACACCTGCGAGGGCGTTTCCCACTGCTTGTCTCGACACCTTGCGATCACTTTCACCGTGCATCGCTCACGACCTTTCAATAGTGGTGTTCATTGAGCGCGCGGGACGCCTGTTTGTGAGACGACGCTCGGGTTGAGTCTCGGCGGCTGGCTATACCTCGTCATGGATGACGCGCCAGGCTCCGATCACTGCGGGCAGGAGCACCCACAACGCCAGCGTGGTTCCGGCGCGGGCCCATTCGGTGCCGCTGAGCACGTGGTCGGCCATCGGGGTGAGCGTGTGTGCGTTGTCCAGCCAGCGCGCGGGGACCTCGAGGGCCGGGATCGTGCTGAGGAGCGCCCAGCCGCCCGGGAGCAGGGAGTAGAGGACGATCGCCGGCGCCGAGGCGAGGAACATGGCGCCGAAGGCGAGGCCCATGATGAACGAGGTCGTCATGTAGACCACGGCCTGGCCGAGCATCTCCGGCGGGAGCGACCAGGTTCCGTCCACGCTCGGCCCTGCGACGGCAGTACCGACCGCTGCAATCGCCAGCGCCGTCGCAAGCATGACGACGGAGAGGATCAACGCCGCGCCGAGCTTGGCGGCCAACACCCGCGTGCGGCGCGGCACGAGCGCGAACGTGATCAACGAGGTGCGCTGCGACCACTCCGAGCTGATCAGCAGAACTCCGACGATGGGGAGCAGCGAGCTGGCCGGCCACAACGCGATCCACATGAGGTCCTTGAACGTCCGGTCCTGGGCATCGGCCAGGATGAGCGCGACGACCACGAAGGCGATCATCAGCCCGAGGTTGAAAAGCTGGAGCCAGAAGCCCGCGCGGGTGTCGACCATCTTGCGCAGCTCGACGCCCGTGAGGCGCGCGAGCCCGGGACGCCTGTCGTGATCGAGACCGGCGACGGGCAATTCGAGGGTGGCAGCTGTAGCGCTCATGCGATCGCCTCCAGTGGCTTGGTCAGGTCGAAGAACAGTTGCTCGAGGCCCGAACCGCCCGAGGGTCCGATCCGGCTGACGACGACGCCGCCGGCCAGGGCTGCGCGACCGACGTCCTCGTGCTCTGCGTCGACGATGAAGCCGCCGTCGCGGGCCGGTCGTGCGGGAAGGTTCGCGGCGTCGAGAGCCGCACGCAGCGCCGCCTCGTCGGGGGCGATCACGAGCGTCCCGGCTCCCGCAAGCAGCTCGGCGCGCGAGCCCTCAGCGACGATGCGGCCGACGTCGATGATCACGAGCCGGTCGGCGAGCGCCTCGACTTCGTGCAAGAGGTGAGAGGAGAGCAGCACCGTACCGCCGCGATCGGCGAAGTCGCGCAGGAGCTCTCGCATCCAGCGCATCCCCGGCGGGTCGAGCCCGTTCGAGGGCTCGTCGAGGATCAGGACCTGCGGGTCCCCGAGCAGCGCGTGCGCGAGGCCGAGGCGCTGACGCATGCCCAGCGAGTAGTGGCGCACGCGCTTCCGGGCCGCCGAGCGGTCGAGGCCGACGAGGTCGAGCAGGCCGTCGACGCGGCGCGGGTCGACGCCCATCATCTGCGCGGAGACAATCAGCGCTTCACGTCCGCGGCGACCGTCGTGCTGCGCTGCCGCGTCGAGCAGGATCCCGACGCGGCGGCCGGGATTGGCAAGGTCGCGATAGCGACCGCCGAGGACGACCGCCTGTCCGGAGTCCGGCTCCGACAGCCCTGACAGCATTCTCAAGGTGGTGGTCTTGCCGGCGCCGTTCGCGCCGAGGAACCCCGTCACGGTTCCAGGCTCTACGCGAAAAGAGACGTCGTTGACGACCGTGCGGCCGCCGAAGCTCTTGGTGAGGTTCTGTGACTCGATCATGCGTCGAGTCTGCCTCTGCGCCTGCGGCCTGCGATAGGGCCGCCGGTCGAGAGCTCGATCGCCCTCCGTCGGCATTCGAAGCGACTTTGGTCGGGGGTCGACTCGGGTTCCAGGACGTACGCTTTGCGTGATGACCGACCTTGCAGGACAGCCGGCGAGCGTTCCGCGCTGGCAGCGGCGGCTCCTTCCGGGCGAGCTCGTCGGGACGGCGGGCGGGCGCCGGTCAGCGCGGGACCGGGTCGTCGACGTCCTGCTCTTTCTGTTCGCGGCCGCGGGCGGCATCCTCTTCGTCGCGGTCACGGCGCCGGACCACAACCCGCTGACGTTCGTCCTCGATGTCGCGTTCGGAGCCGTCGCTTGCGCAGCCCTCTTCTTCCGCCGGAGCCGGCCCGTCGCCGTCGCGCTGTACGCCGTGCCGGTATCGGCGCTGTCGGCGATGGCGGGTCCAGCTGCGCTCGTCACCGTCTTCAACGCCGCCATCCGTGCCTCGCCGCGAGCACTGGCGGCGATCACCGCGCTCGCCGTCGCAGCCCTTGTGATCTTCCCGGCGTTCTACCCGAGCCTCGGCTCGTACCCGTCTCAGGTGATCTTCTGCCTGCTGGCGACGATCGTGGTGATCGGCTGGGGGCTCTTCACCCGCGCGCGGCGGGAGCTGATCAGCTCGCTGCACGAACGTGCCGAGCGGCTCGAATCCGAGCAGCGGCTTCGCGTCGAGCAGGCGCGGGAAGCCGAGCGCCGGCGAATTGCGCGCGAGATGCACGACGTACTCGCCCATCGCATCTCGCTGCTGAGCGTGCACGCAGGCGCGCTCGAGTTCCACCCCGACGCATCCCCCGAGGAGGTCGCCGAAGCCGCCGGTGTCATTCGCGCGACAGCGCAGTCCGCGATGCAGGAGCTCCGCGAGGTGATCGGCGTCCTGCGAGACGAGGGTCAGGAGACGATCCCGGAGCCTCCGCAGCCGACGCTCGCCCAGCTTCCGGCGCTCATGGAGGAGTCGCGCGCGGCCGGTATGAACGTCCGCTGGCGCAACGGCGCGTCCGCGCTCGAGACGATTCCCCCCGCGCTCGGCCGTACGGCGTACCGCGTCGTGCAGGAGGGACTGACGAACGCGCGCAAGCACGCGACGGGCGCCGCCGTCGAGGTCACGCTCGACCCGGGCCCGCCGCTGCTGCTCGTCGTGACCAGCCGGCGGGCCGTCGGCGCTCCTGTCGCCGACCCGCTCCCCGGTGCGGGCACCGGGCTCGTCGGACTGGGGGAGCGCGTCGCGCTGGCCGGCGGCAGGCTCGACCACGGCCCCGGCCCGAACGGCGACTTCGTCCTGCGCGCGACGCTGCCGTGGACACCCTGAGCGAGACCGTCCGCGTCCTGCTCGTCGACGACGACGCGCTCGTTCGCTCCGGCCTCAAGATGATGCTCGCCGGTGCCGAGCGAATCGAGGTCGTCGGCGAGGTCGACGACGGCCGCGGGGTGCTCGCCGCAGTCGACGCACATCATCCCGACGTCGTCCTGATGGACATCCGCATGCCGCAGCTGGACGGCATTGCCGCAACGGGCCTGCTGCGTGCGCAGCCCAACGCACCGGCCGTCCTCGTGCTGACGACCTTCGACGCGGACGAGCTCGTGCTCCGCGCATTGCGCGCCGGTGCGGCCGGCTTCCTGCTCAAGGACACGCCGCCGGCCGAGATCGTCCGCGCGATCGAGCTCGTCGGCGCGGGCGACGGCATGCTCTCGCCGACCGTCACCCGGCGGCTGATCGCGCTCGTCGCAGGCGATCCCGACGCCGAGGCGCGACACGAGAGCGCACGTGCAAGGTTCGCCGCGCTCAGCGCCCGCGAGCAGGAGGTCGCGCTCGCCGTCGGGCGCGGGCTCGCGAACGCAGATATCGCCGCCGAGCTGTTCATGAGCGTCGCCACGGTCAAGGCCCACGTCTCCCGGCTGCTGACGAAGCTCGGCGTCGACAATCGCGTCCAGATCGCGCTTCTCGTACAAGAAGCGCACCGCTGAAACCTCCGTTCCACTGCTGTGCGGTCAGCCGCGTTTAGCCTCGCCGTCGGGCTCGTGTTGGCGGACTCGTCGGTCGCGGTGCTCGCGCTGCCCGCGATCTACCGCGAGCTCGAAGTCGACCTCGGCGATCTGCACTGGGTGTTGACCACGTCCAACCTCGTGCTCGCGCTGGTCCGACTCCGGCCGCGCGGGTCACGCGCGCAGCACTGGCGCAATCACTGGCGCGCAACTCGCCGCTTAGCTCTAAAAGTCCGGCGCTTGCAGCAGTTTTCTCAGCGATGCACGCCGCTTCCTAAACCGCGTGCGCTGGTTCGATTCCGGCCGGGGGCACTTCTTTGTTCTGCTCAGATCTAGGAACGAACACGCACTTCTGTACGTAACTCCGCGTGCTGCTCCGCCGCTGTAGTCGGCGAGAAACAGCTCGACAGAGTTGGCGCGCACTCATGGGGGCGACGCGAAACCTGCCCGTGAAGGGCGAGTCGTTACAAGCGCCGCGCGGTCCGCGGCGTGACGGGATCGCGGCTATGGTGGGGGAGCGCATTGGTCTTGGCGTTTGGGCGAGGAACT